>JAAUUR010000471.1 GCA_012031045.1 Leptolyngbyaceae cyanobacterium SM2_5_2 | reverse complement strand
AAGAGGGCAAGGAGGAGGGAGGAAGGAGGAAGGGGGGTTAAGGGGTGGGAGGGTGGAGGGCCGAGGGTGGTGGTGTCGGCATTGGGGCGGGGATCTTGGAATTTTGGGCCGGTGATTTCGTGCTAGATTACCGCCGCTACTCTCTGGGTAAATACTTCACCAACGCCTACCCTAGCGGGAAGCCGCTCCGCGTCTACATCCCATGGAAAAGTTTAATTGCAGTTTAACAGGGTGCTGACTTCATTAGCTAAAACAGACAGTTTGGTCTGGAGAATATCCCAAACTACCGCGTCTGAAATAGAGGCATAGCCATGGACTATAACATTTCGGAAATCAACAATTTGTCCTGCTTCCGAAATTTGACTATTGAGATCAGGAGAACGTTTAAGGACTTGGCTTAGGGCTTCTCCAACGATAATACACTGGCGCTCTACAGCTGACTTCAACATTATATTTCCCTGATAGCTGCCAAAGTCTTGTCCAGCAAGGAACTCTTCGATACGCTGACAGGCTTGCTGAATATCGTACAGGTATTTTCGGATTTCAATCTCCATAGATCCGAATACAGTTAGGAGAGATTGATTCTAAGAAATAAGGGTTTTTTACAGCACTCAGTTCGACTAAATCAACCTCGCGGCCCAGTAAATCAGCAAGGCCATGCTTTAAGCCAAAGAAGCGGTTGGCGGCTCCCTGGGGTGTCTCAATAGCAAATTCGACCAAAAAGTCGTAGTCGCTAGTGGTAGGGTTAAAGGCTGTTTGGGTGGCTGAGCCAAACAGGGCAAGGCGAGCAACCTGGTTTTTCTGGCAAAGCTTAGCAATTTCGTGCCGCTTGCTCAGTACTTCATCAACTGCTGGTGAGTTGGCCTGACTCATTACCATTGCTGTAATTTAGGGATTTTACCTATTGTAGCGACCAGTTTACCCACCTCTCCCAGCTTATCTAAATGACACTAAGGGCTTCCGGTTGCAGGTAACAACGGTGTTTGGCTCCGCTAGCGCTTCACCTCTACGACGGGTGCTAGGTGGTGGGTGGTGGGTGGGAGGTACTACCCCCCACCCGCCATCACCCACTACACACCCTCCTGCCTCGGCAAATACTTCACCAACGCCTTCATGACCTCCCCGGCCTGAAACTGGATCGGTCTATCCGCATTGGGGGCGCTGAGGAAGTCTGTCCACTCAAAGATTTCGGCAAAACCGAGCTGGTGCAGGGCAACGACGATGGCGCTGACCGCCCGCTTGCTGCCAATTACCAGGATTTTGACTGGTTCGCGGTCGGGGTTGGGGTAGCTGTGGAGCTTGAGGGTGAGTTCGAGGCGCACTTGCTCTGAGCCCAGTTCGGGATCGGCATCGGGCGAAATGGGGCGGATACTGTAGCGGGCATTAGGTTGGTTTTGCATAGTTTCTGTCAACCACTAGGACGTTACGAAGCAGTTTATCCTGCCCAAAGGTTGACTGTCAACCACTAGGATGTGTCTTCGTTGGTAATTCTCTGAAACCATGAACGCATGGGAAAAGCAGGCAAAGCGCTCAAGCAGGTTTTAGAAGACTACGGCATCAGCCAGTTTGCACTGGCGGTGGCGATGGATGTGGAACGCAACAACGTCTACCGCTGGGTGAATGAGAAGCGTGACCCAACGGCTGAAACGGTAGTGGAAATTGTCAGAGCGCTCAAAACCCTTAAGCCTGAAGCCGCAAAAGCGTTTGTGCAGCACTATTTAGGTACAGAGATCAGCGATTTCTAGTCATGGGAACAGCTCTACGGCCATGGATGAAGAGCAATGGATTATTCAGAAATATGTGGATGAAGAGGGCAACTGTCCCTTTGATGACTGGTTCGACGAACTTAACACTCAAACTCAGGTGAGAATAGATACCCGTCTCGACCGGGTAAGCGTAGGAAATTTTGGAGATCGCAAATCTGTTGGCGAGGGCGTCTATGAACTCCGCTTCTTTTTCGGGCCTGGGTACCGAATCTACTATGGGTTAGTAGAGCGACGTATCGTGATTTTGCTAGTCGGAGGCTCTAAAAAGCGTCAAAATAAGGACATTCAGGCCGCACAACAACTTTGGGCGGCTTATCAACGGAAACAAGGAGGCCAATGACGATGCCAGTCAAAGATTATCGCAGTGATTTGCTCATCAGGCTGAAAAACCCAGAATATGCGGCACTTTACTTAAAGACGGCCCTGGAAGAGACGCTGCAGGATGGCGATCGTGAGGCTTTTTTGCTGGCGCTGAGGAATGTTGCTGAAGCTCAGGCCGCAACACCAAGCGATGCTGACCAAACAGAAATTGCCGGTAAGTGTCTACCAGATCAACCAACAGTTGATAAAACGCCAACGGTTGAGACGTTGCTGTCAGTGTTGGATATTGTCGGGCTAAGGCTAGAGTTTAAGTCAGCGTAGACTTTTAAGTCAGCGTAGACTGAAGGACGTGATCGGGTTGCCTGTGGCAATATTCCTTGTCGGGTTATTCTTTCATAGCGGTTTACGCTGCAATGCTCTGACACCATAGAGGCATAGGAAAAACCGGAGCCGCCCTCAAGCATGTGCTTGAGACCTATAACATCAGCCAGTACAGCCTTGCCGCTGTGCTTGATGTGGAGCGCAACAATGTTTACCGTTGGGCGAATGAAAAGCGTGATCCTTCGGCTGAAACAGTAGTTGAGATCGTGAGAGCACTAAGGTCAATGAACCCGCAAGCTGCAGAAGACTTTGTAAACCTCTATCTAGGCAACGAAATTTAACCCCGTGTAGGTTGGGTGAAACGAAGTGGAACCCAACACCCCCAACCCCACCTTCCCCCTTACTCTCGCCTAATCTTCTCATCAAACGCCACTGCTTCCGTCGCCCCAATCTGCCGGATAAGCCCCGTCCTCGACATAACGATAAATGGAGATTCTGCTTTGACGGTATGGAAGGCTTGGCGGAGTAGGGCTATGGTGTCATCGTCGTGAAATAGAGGTTGCCGGTTGTAGGTGACGACGGTGAAAAAGTAGGTTGCCCCTGGAGTTTTGGCGCGGCGGTAGTGCATGAGACTGTGTAAGGGTGCATGCGCTTAGAGTGGGTTGGGTTGGCGGGTGAACTATCAGCGGTGTTGGGTTCTGCTGGCGCGCCACCCAACCTACAGGAACTTATCCTCTCTCTCCCCCAATAGCCCAATCACCTCCCCCCTAAACGCCGCCATCTCTCGACTCTCCATCACAGGCTCCTCCATAAACCGCTCCTGCGGAATCACAATTCGGTAGTCGTCATCCACCCCAAACAAGCCATGGAAAAGGAACAACTACCACATCACCCTTTACAAATCTTGCCAAGCCTCCTCCTCCTCCGGTAGCAGCCAGTCTTTCTGCAAAGCCGACTCACTCAACAGGGCCGTTTCAAGACCGTCTTGAGCCTGCACTGACTTCAAAAACCTCAAGAAAACAAGCACCTTGTCCAAAAGATCAGCAGGAGCCTGCTCAAGCTCTTGCCAAATCAAATCTTTGGTCGTCATGCTCACCTCCCATAGCGTTAGTCGGTACGTTCAATTATGCCAGCATCTAATCAGTAAAGTACGATCGCCCTATTCCC
>JAAUUR010000470.1 GCA_012031045.1 Leptolyngbyaceae cyanobacterium SM2_5_2 | reverse complement strand
GGCTCGTCCACCGGCACACACAGGCCACTGTGCCCCAGACCAAAGCCAGCAGCGGCAGTATCCATCTAAAGGTCATCATTCCTAACCGCCAAATCCCAGACCACGATTGGTAGTGGGCAGACATAGGCAGTGGTTCAGCTGCTCCCGTAGGGCGTTGTGGTCGAGATTTTGCCCAATCAGCACCAGTTGATTTTTGGGAGCACCTTTCCACTCGTCATCATCCAACGAAAAGCGCTTGCCGCTGAGGTGGAAGATGTGGCGCTTGGGGCTTTCGTCAAACCAGAGAATGCCCTTGGCCCTAAACACGGCCTCAGGCAGTTGGTTGTCTAAAAAGTGCTGGAACTTGCGGATGGCGAAGGGGCGATCGCTAGCAAAGGACAGGGACGTAAACCCATCAATAGCCAGGTGGTCTGAGTGGTAGTGGGCCTGATCATGAGCATGGTCGTGCTCCTCATGCTCACAGTGGCCGTGGTCATGATCGCAATTAGCGTGATCGTGATGGTCATGCCCGTGATGGTCCTGCCCATGATCAGGCCCATGGTCATGCCCGTGATGGTCGTGCCCATGGTCGTGCCCACGATGATCATGGGCATGGGCCGCAGGCTCATCGGTGGGCTGAAAGTATTGATCTGACTCAAACAAACCCACACTGAGAATTAGCGGCAGCGGCACCTGGGAATGATTTGTGCGGAGAATTCGCGCCCCTTCTTTAACGTCGCGAATTTTGACTTCCAGCAAATCCAGATCGGCCTCATCAACCAGGTCGGTCTTGTTGAGCAAAATAATGTCGCCATAGGCAATCTGGTTGTAGGCGGCCTGGCTGTTGAACAAATCCACACTGTAGTTCTCGGCATCGACCAGCGTAACGATAGAGTCGAGCCGGGTCATGTCGCGCAGCTCAGTGCCGAGGAACGTCAGCGCAATGGGTAGGGGGTCGGCCAGGCCGGTAGTTTCTACCACCAGGTAATCGACTTTGTCTTGCCGTTCTAGCACCTTGTAGACGGCTTCCATCAGGTCGTTGTTGATGGTGCAGCAAATGCAGCCGTTGCTGAGTTCCACCATCGTATCGTCGCTGTTTCCGCTGGTGATGAGCAGATCGTTATCAATGCCAATTTCCCCAAACTCGTTGACCAGTACAGCGGTCTTCAAACCCTCCTGATTAGACAGGATGTGGTTAAGAAGCGTGGTTTTGCCGCTGCCCAAGAAGCCGGTGATGATAGTAACGGGCAGGCCATGCTTGGTATTGTCCGGTGGGGGGGACGCAATCGGGGGAGCAGCAGTAGACATAGGTGCTCAAACCAATGAGGACATTCCTCATACTAGCGATGAATACTGGTTGAATGTTGCCAATTCGAGAATTGTTTACCTCAGTCAACTGTTTTGCCAGGGTATGGCCTTAAGGTAGGGAATCCTGAGCGGGAAAGGAGTTAGGAGGCAGAAGCCAGAAGCCAGACCTTCCGACCCTCCTGACTCCTGGCTTCTGTCTTGTGGATTCTGGCTGCCCTGAATTACGTGGATACCCTGCAGCCAGAGAGAGCTAGCGCCGTTGGCCGGGGGCCGTTTTACCGGCGTTGATTCAGGTGGCTGGTAGCTATGCACATCGCCGCCCTCAACTCAGCCTTTAAGCCCAGGTTGCTAGGCTGCACGCTGGCGTGCGGGTGGGCAACGGCGGCACTGTTAATCATCAACGCTAGACAGCCCGATACGGCAAACAATCCTAGCCACTCCAAATAGTGCTTCATGGGTTCCTTTTTCGTAACAGCTAATAGTTCTGGATCTCCGGGAGGTTGGTATCCAGGCATTAGGCACATTCCATCATAGGCTGGTGCTGCCAGTTTGGGGTGCTGGCAAGCACGATTCTGTAGGGAGGGTCTGGGCTCCAGGCAGGGGGTAAACAAGTGATGCACCATAATAAAATCCCCCGGTTAAAAAAACCGAGGGAAAACCCCATCAGGAGACGCCTATCTGACGTTTAAGTTGTGCTCTAATCCGCCCTTTAAGCGCTTGAGACCAGACTAGCCAACTTGAATGGTAGTGTGGGAGGTGGGGTGAGTAATTTTACGGAAACAATACAGCGAACTTTAAGATTTCCTTATAAATTTCCGGTTGCCCCTGGTGAGACTACGGAGGGGCCAAGCACGATGGGAAAAACCCGACCATTACCCACTACAACTCCCAGCAGCCGTTAAGAGAGGGTTCTATGCCAGCTAGACTCGCACCTTGGGTGAGCGCCTTAGCTTACGGGTTGTTGATCAGTCTTTGCCTGGGGCTGGGGCCAGCGATCGCCGCCGACTACCCGCCGCCCCTCTCCTTCAGCAATGCTGAGCTCAAAGGCCAAGACTTCTCTGGGCAAGAGCTGCGGGCAGCCGAGTTCTCAAACGCTAACCTGGAACTCACCAACTTCAGCGGGACCGATCTGCGCGGCGCTATCTTTAGCGGCTCCGTCGCCGCCGATGCCAACTTTCACGGGGCTAACTTTTCTACGGGCCTGCTGGATTCCGTTAGCTTTACCCGCAGTGATTTGAGCAACGCCATTCTGGCCGACACCATCCTGTTTCGTAGCACCTTTAACGGGGCTAACATTACCGGGGCCGACTTTTCTGGGGCTATTCTGGACGGAGCCCAGGTGCGCCAACTCTGCAAAACGGCCTCCGGCACCAACTCCCAAACCGGGGTAGACACCCGTGCTTCGCTGGGCTGTCGAGATTAAATCACATCCGCAAAGGTGCGCTCCATGCGGCGGAAGTAAAGAACACCCGTCACCAACATGAGGCCGACCAGCAGCAGCGAAAGCAAAAAACCCGGCCAAAAAAAGCGCCACATCGCCGCCAATAATGGCCCAACGAAAGCCATCAATCACCCCCACCATCGGGTTAAGAGAATAGACCAGCCGCCACTGCTCAGGCACAATGGCGCTGCTAAAGCCCACTGGAGAAATGTAAAGCCCAACCTGCACCAAAAACGGCACCACGTAGCGAAAGTCGCGGTACTGCACATTCAGCGCCGCCAGCCAGAGGCCAGCCCCCATCGCCGCCGCAAAGGCAATGGCGGTAAACAGCGGTAGCGTCACAATTCGCCAGGAGGGTACGGCGTTGTACCAGGCCATTAACCCCAGCAGGATGATGCCGGATATCAAAAAATCCACAAAGCAAACAATCACGGCACTGGTCGGCACAATCAGGCGGGGAAAGTACACCTTTGAAATCAGGTTGGCGTTAGTAATTAGGCTATTGCTGCATTCCGTTAAGGCATTGGCGAAAAACTGCCAGGGCAGCATGGCGGCAAACACCAGGATCGGATAGGGCGCGTCCCCCTCGCTGGGCAGGTTAGCCAGCCGCCCAAATACCACACTAAACACCACCATGGTCAAAAAGGGACGGATTAACGCCCAGGCCACCCCCACGGCGGTTTGCTTGTAGCGCACCAGAATATCTCGCCAGGCCAAAAAGTAGAACAGCTCACGGTAGCGCCAAAGGTCACGGAAATACTGAGCCTCGGTGCGTCCGGCTTCGATGATGAGTTCGGGGGGCAGGGGTGGGTCATGGGGCAAGGTTTGGGGGCTACGGGTTCTAGGCTACCCAGGGAAGGGGGAAGG
>JAAUUR010000469.1 GCA_012031045.1 Leptolyngbyaceae cyanobacterium SM2_5_2 | reverse complement strand
CGTCACAAAGTCGCCTTGCTGGTACTCAAGTCTGACAGATTCTATTTCGGCTTTAGTTTCTGAGTCTTCTGTGTAGCTAGCTTCTTCCGCTTCAAAGATTTGCTGCTCAATAATGTCGAGCAGGTGTCTTTTGGCCTCTAGGTCAAGGGAGGAAATGGCCTGGATGAGTGAGTCTAGGGAGATTTGTAAGTTGATGGTTGTGGTCATGATGGTTGCCCTTCAGAATATCGATATTGATAGCCCAAAACTACCTCACTCGCTGGGTACTGTGACCAGGCGTGATCCACCAGGGCTTTTTTTCAGCGCTAGGTTTCTGCCGATATCCCAGTCGAGCTGGTTGAGGGTTTCGGTGCCTGTGTCTTTGACCAGGCCAGAGATCAGGCCGCCCAGGCCAGTGGCGGCTCCGATTAGAGGTTCAAATCCGGTCATGGCGGGGCGGGGGTGGCGGTTGCCCACTACTATAGCTTGGGTTTTAGCTAGCGATGGTTAGCTGTGTTTATCGTTCCTGCGCTTTGCGTGGGAATAGCTCCGATGGCGCTCCTGCGCCCGGATCGGAGAGGACGCGGGAGCGTCGGGGGAGGCGTGTCAACGCGGGAGCGTTGGCACGATGGGGGCTCTCCCTACCCCTCACTAATCAACTGCAACAACTGCTCCGTCGATACCTTGCCGCTCATATCCGCCCCTTCTAGCAGGCTGTCCGCCAGGTCGCGTTTTTGGCGGTGCAGATCGACGATTTTTTCTTCGATGGTGTTTTTTGCCACCAGGCGGTAGATTGTCACCGGGCGCTGCTGACCAATGCGGTGGGCGCGATCCGAGGCCTGGTCTTCCACCGCCGGGTTCCACCAGGGGTCCATGTGGATCACGTAGTCGGCGGCGGTCAGGTTGAGGCCGGTGCCCCCCGCCTTCAGGCTGATTAAAAACACGTCCCCCTCCCCCGCCTGGAAGGCATCCACCGCCTGCTTACGGTTTTTGGTGGGGGTGCTGCCATCCAGGTATTGGTAGGGGATATTCTGGCCCTCCAAAAACTCCTTGAGAATCTTCAGGTGATCGACAAACTGGCTGAACACCAGGGCCTTGTGGTTATTGCCCAGCAGCTCTTCCATAATTTCCCCAAAGGCTTCTAACTTGGCGCTGGGTAGGGATACATCCCCTTTCACCAGGCGAGTATTGCAGCAGGCCCGGCGCAGCCGCATGATTTCCGCCAGTACCTGCAGGTGCTTGGCCCCGGCCTCCACGTTGGTTTCGCTAAGTTTGGCCATGGCCTCCCGCCGCAGGGCCTCGTAAAAGGCCATCTCCTGGGCGCTGAGCTCCACCTGCAGAGTGACTTCGGTGCGGGCGGGTAGTTCGTCCAGCACCTGGCTCTTGGTGCGGCGCAGAATAAAGGGCTGAATCAGCTTTTTCAGCCGGTTGCGGGCCTGTTTATCCTGATGGCGCTCGATGGCGTTGGCAAACCGCTGGCTGAACTGATCCTGGGAACCCAGCAGGCCGGGATTGATGAACCGAAACAGGTTCCACAACTCCCCTAGGTGGTTTTCGATGGGGGTGCCGGTGGTGATTAGCTTGAACCCGCCCTGGAGCTTCATGGCCGCCTTCGACCGCTTGGTGGCGGAGTTTTTAATGGCCTGGGCTTCATCCAGCACGATGGTCTGCCATTCTACCCCGGCCAGCATGGTGGCTACATCGTCCTGCTGCAGTAGGCCGTAGCTACACACCACCAGGTCAAAGGGCTGGAGATTGTCGAGCTGCTGCTGACGGTTGCCGCTGCCAAACTGAATCGGGTTGAGGGTAGGGGTAAACTTTTCCGCTTCGCTCAGCCAGTTCATGCCCACCGAGGTGGGGGCGACAATCAGGGTTGGCCCCTGGGGGGCGCGGGTGAGAATTACCGCCAGGGCTTGCAGGGTTTTGCCCAGGCCCATGTCGTCGGCTAGGCAGGCCCCCACCCCCCAGTGGGCCAGCCGGGCCAGCCAGTTAAACCCTTCAATCTGGTAGTCCCGTAGCTCCGCCTGGAGGGTGGAGGGCAGATCGGGTTGTAGAGCCTGGGCCTCTTGCAGGCGCTTGACATGGTCTTTCCAGTGCTTGTCGGTCTTAAGCTGGCCCACCTCATCGATCCACTCATCCATAGCTAAGGAGGCCAGGGGATGGAAGCGTAGCCCGTCGCCGCTGGGTTCCGAAAAGGCCCGCAGGTCGTCTAGGCGCTTGCGGAACTCATGGGTGAGGGCCAAAAATTGCCCGTCGGCCAGCTTCACAAACCGACCGGGGGAGGCTTCCAGCAGCTGCATCAGGTGCTGCATACCCAGCACCTCGTCGTCGTTAATTTTTAGCTCGCCACTGGCGGCAAACCAGTCCCGCTGGCGCTGAATGGACACTCGGAATTGACTGGAGTTGGCGCTGTAGGCAACTCGGAATTTTTCACCCTGGGGATGCTCTAGTACGATGTTCGTCCCCCAGTTCTTGCAACTCCAACAACAGTTCCAGGCAATCCTCTGGGTCGGAGATGATCCACTCGCCATCTTCTCCGGTGTAGCGGGTCAGAGTGGGGCAGGCGCGATCGCTGCCTCTGCCCGTTTCTTCTCCTCTGGGGACGATCGCGTGGTTTGGTAGCGCTTGCCCTCAATCTCTGCCACTACGGTTTCGCCGCCCTGTCCCGGACGGAAGTAGGGACGCCCCCTGCAAAGGACGCGCCAGCACCGCCACCTTCAAGCCTTCCCCAGCCGGGAGCAGGTGGACATGGGGTTTAGTATCCGCCGTCACCTCCTCAGCGTTTGCCACTTCGCCGCCGATGTCGGAATGCACCACCACCTTGCTGGACACGGTGTTGATAGCTGCCAGTACCCGTTCCTGGGCGGTTTCAGGCACCATCAGTTGGTTCTTTTCGCCGATGATGTCAGCGATGCGACGATGGTCGGCATCCACTTCGATGACTTTGAGCTGGGTGGGGGTTTCCTTCACCACAATAATGTCTTCTTCCCCCTGAATTTTGGGGGAGAATTCCAGGGAGAGCCAGCCCTTCTTTTTATCTTTTTTCACCAGCAGTTCCGGCTGCCCCTTGACGATTTCCAGGCGAGTGGTGGAGGCATCTTCCCAGAACACCAAGGGATGCCCGATCAAAGCAGCGATCGCCCGGCGATCGAACACGTACTGCACCTTGTTGCTGTAGCGAGAGTAGGAGTCCTCATATTCTGCCTGGATGTGGGTACACACCCGCAAATCCTGGGCGGTGAGATACTCAAATTCCCCTGGGTTTTGCCCCAACCGTTTAAGGGCAATGGGGCGACCCTTGCTCCAAGCACCGTTTGTCCCAACTTTCTGCTCTTTAGGTTGCAGCAACCAGCCGTAAGCTCCGTCATCACCGTATAGCGTGATGAACCACACCAGGCGGCGATCGGCGGTGGGGGTGGCGGTTTGCAACTCCTGGTTCAGGTTTGCCAAGGCATCCAGACACAACTCCCAGGACTCCCGTGTGGCAATGAGATCCGGTAGAGGCGTGGTGGGGCAGGTTTCCCGGAGGGTAGCAGCAGTGGCGGTGTAGTGGCTGTTGGCTCTGAGTCGTCCTAAAAGCTCGGCGGTTTCCATTGTCAGCCAAGTGTATTCCGCCG
>JAAUUR010000468.1 GCA_012031045.1 Leptolyngbyaceae cyanobacterium SM2_5_2 | reverse complement strand
CATCCGTAAGTGCGCGCTGGGGCTTAGATTTTGCCATGGTGGCACCTTCATCGGCATGATTGTGCCCTACGCCATCTCTCGACCGATGGTGGCGGCGATTGGGGCGGCAGGGCTGGTGTCGGTGCTGGCCAACGGATTGCCCCAGCAAACTGGGGCTCATGGTGGCCAGCCTGGTTGGAGTTGTGGTGGGATTTGTAATGGAAACGCAACAGGTGAAAGCTTGAATCGGCCTGCTCATGGCCCAAATGCATCGGGAATGGGAGTGGTAATTAAGGCGATCGCCTGCGTAATCAGGCTAGTTTTATCTACTCTCTGGGCCAGCTCAGCCGCTTCGTAGCGTCCCTCAAACACCTCTAGAGCGGCTTGCCGCAAGGCCAGAGGGTAGGCTTCCTCTAGAGTTTCTTGTAATTCTTCTGGGGTTAAGTAGGTACCCCCAGCCTTACGCCGTTGGTTGGTGCGTTGAATTTGGGTGATGGCATTGAAGATGGAGGTTTCCCAAGAACGGGTTGAGCGCCCCTCTGCACTCTGCTTAATCAGATGAAGGAGTAAGATGACACCAAAACTGAAAATTTTGTTGATTTTGTCATCCTTGCTCATTTCGGTAATTTCCTCGACCAGGAGCAGGGCTTCTCCCACCCGGTTAGCCAGTAGCAGGTTTCGCAATTCCAGTAACTCTTCCATAGTTCATGGCCCAATAGTTGTGTGGACTTACCTAAATGCTGTCACGAAACAATGTCCTATCTTGCTTGGATATCAAAGCCTTTGAGGAGAACCTATGACCGATTGGCTGTTAGTGGGCGCAATGGCCCTGGTCACCTTTCTAATTCGCTACAGCCTCCTGGCCTTTAGCGGACGCCTTCAACTCTCCCCTGGCCTGGTGCGGGTGCTGGCCTATGTGCCGCCCGTAGTGTTGACGGCTATTGTGGTACCAGCGGTGGTCGTACCAGAGGGCGATAATCTCTGGCTGGGATGGCAGAATGCGCGCCTGGTGGGGGCGATCGCCTGCGTCGTTCTGGCTCTGTGGCGACAAAACCTACTGCTCACCATCGCCGGTGGCATGGCGGTATTTTGGGGCTGGCAAACGCTCACCAGGAGCTGAGAGCCCGCAGTTGAGGCGTTTTTTTTTCAGTTGATGGGTTTCCATGCGGGTAAGCACATCATCCAGAATGGTAATGGCTTCGGCGATGAACGGGCCTTTGTTGAGCATGACGCACTCGGCTCGCTCGGCCATAGCGGCATCGGTCATTTCTCCGCGAGAAGGGGCACCGTTTTTAACCAGGCTTTCGAGCACCTGGGTGGCCCAAATCACCGGTACGTGGGCCGCCTCGCAGAGCCAGAGAATTTCCTCCTGAATTTCTGTGAGGCGTTGGTAGCCAATTTCAACTGCCAAGTCGCCCCGGGCAATCATCACCCCGAAGACCTGTTTGCCTGCCGCATGGATGATTAACTCAGGCAGATTAGTAACCGCTACGGCAGTTTCAATTTTGGCGACGATCGCCGGTAAGGCCCTACCCACCTCAACCCGTTTAGCCAGTTCCTGCTGAAGTTGCTCAATATCCGCCGGGCGTTGCACAAAGGAATAGCCAATCATGTCGGCCTGGGTGGCCACAAAGTCTAGATCCTGCAAATCCTTTTCTGTGAGGGGGCTGAGAGATAGCTCGGTATGGGGAAAATTCAGCCCTTTTTCGGGCTTAAGTTTGACCCCCTTAGGCCGCACATGGGTAACTTGCAGCAGCAGCCCCGGTTGCCCACTGGCGTCTGGATAGTAGGTATCCACAACCTGGGTGCGAATTTTGCCATCGTCGATATAAACGGCGGTACCCACGGTCAACAGGTCAAGGATTGCTGGCACGGTGCAACTGGTTTGGACGTGTTCCACCGTAGCGGGAGGCGCGTCGTCGGTGGAACGGGTTGAGTTATCGGCGGCATGATGGCGAGTTAGGACAATGTAATCACCTCGGAAGACTCGGCTCTGGTGGAGGGGAGCCAGCACTGGCCCCGTGCGGATTTTGGGGCCAGCCAGATCCATCATGACTTTGCAGGAGTGGCCGGTTTCTGCGGTAGCCTGGCGGGTGTGGGTAATCATTTGTGCCCAGAGGTCTGGGGCATCGTGGGCACAATTAATGCGCACGCAATTGGCTCCCCGGCGAACTATTTCCCGCACCAGAGTGTAGTCTGTGGCCGCTTCGGTGGGCAAGGTCACCATGATTTTGACCCGCCGCTGGGGTAGGGCTGGCCCAAATAGCTCTTCAGTGTGCTGGCGTAATAGGCGATTGCCTTCAAAAAATGACTCCATGGGTGGGTGTTTTTGCTCGGCTGGGTCAGCTCCGCAAATGACGCCCAGGGTGGCGATCACGGCGTCTAGGTTGGGCATTACCCGTGCTTCAATGCGGCCCAGGGAAGATAACCCCCAGGGCATAAGAGCCGCTTGCAAAAAGCGCAGATCGTGCCGTCGCAGCGCTAAGTATTCGGCCAGGTTGAGGGCGCTGGGTAAAAACTCCGCTCGCTGAATCTGCGATCGCCAGTCTTGAAAAGTTCGTTGTCCCTCGGCTTTAACGATTTGCCGCAGGGCTTTTAGGGTTGATAATAAGTTCTCTGGGTTGGCCCCATTTAGCGATTCAAACTCGGTTTCTAGATTGTCTTTGGCGGTTGGACTAGCCATGATAAAACCTCTCAGGTTGGCTATATCTCTAGGCAAGCCAATGGGCTTTAAGGCCGTGAACTCTGTTCAATCATTGCCGGGTTGTCATGGGTATGATTTCACGGTTGCCTGCGGAGTGAGGTTCACAACTGAGGTGCAGGCAGTAGCTCCCCTCTTTCTCGCCTATAGTTTAAGCCAACCCGCCGTAGTAAGAGGTTAAGACCTTGGCTAGCTGTAAAACCATGTCTCCCGGTGGGCTAGTAATCGCAGGTGAGCGCAGTGGCGTGGGCAAAACTACTGTCACCCTGGCTCTGCTAGCAGCGTTGAGTCAACAATCACGCCGGGTGCAATCCTTCAAGGTAGGGCCAGACTACATTGACCCCATGTTTCATCAGCGAGTGACGGGGCGGCCTTGCTATAACCTGGATCCTATCCTCACCTCAGAGGCCTATATCCAGCAATCCTTCGCTACGCACTGCCAGGATGCTGACTTTGCTCTGGTGGAAGGGGTGATGGGCTTGTTTGATGGGGCGGCAGGAGATTCTGATCTGGCCAGCACCGCCCACATTGCCAAGCTGTTGAACCTGCCGGTGCTGCTGGTGGTGGATTGCAGCCGCCTGTCGCGTTCGGTGCTGGCCATTGTTCACGGCTATCGCAGCTTAGACCCGGAGCTAAGGCTAGCCGGGGTAGTGCTGAACAAGGTGGGCAGCGATCGCCATCTTGACCTGCTCAAAACCGCCCTTGAGGCCATCGATCTGCCCATCCTGGGCATCCTCCACCGCCAGGATGCTATCGTCATCCCCGACCGCCACCTGGGATTGGTGCCCACCGCCGAACTCCCCCACCTGGGCGACCTTCTAGACCGCCTCGCCCACCTCAGCCAAACCAGCTTCCACTGGCCCACCCTCATCCCTCTCCTCACCGCAAACCCCTAATTTTCCACCCCCACCCCACCACCCCACCACCCCAT
>JAAUUR010000027.1 GCA_012031045.1 Leptolyngbyaceae cyanobacterium SM2_5_2 | reverse complement strand
AGATATGCGCTGGGCCGCGCTGGGGGTGGGGGCGTCTAAGTCGCAAACGGTGGTTCAAGTTGTGTTACCCGCCGCCTTGACTTCGATTATCACGGGTGTAACCCTAGCACTGGCCCGTGCGGCTGGGGAAACGGCGCCGCTGATTTTCACGGCTCTGTTTTCGCCATTCTGGCCAAATGGAATCATGAATCCCATTGCTACTTTGGCTGTACTGGTCTTTAACTTTGCAACCCTACCCTTTAGACCACAGCAGGAGTTGGCCTGGGCGGCCTCGCTGATTCTGGTTTTGCTGGTGTTAATTACCAGCATCACCGCTCGGACTGTGACTCGCAAGAAGAAATACTAGACTAAGTTAAGCATTTTGGGGAGCCTGAGGTATGGTTGACACTGCGCCCATGAATAGCACGGCTACTGACGTGGTGCTACGTGCTAAGGACTGCGATATTTACTACGGCTCCTACCGGGCCGTTCGGGATGTTTCCATTGATATTCCTAAAAACAAGGTAACGGCGTTTATTGGGCCATCGGGTTGTGGTAAGAGTACGGTTCTGCGCTGCTTTAATCGCCTCAATGATCTGATTGAGGTCTTTCATCTGGAAGGTAAAATGACCTACCACGGCCAGGATCTCTACGCTCCCGATGTAGACCCGGTTGAAGTGCGTCGCCGCATTGGCATGGTGTTCCAACGCCCCAACCCCTTCCCCAAAACCATCTACGACAACGTAGCCTATGGCCCCCGCACCATCAACTACGAGGGGGATATGGATGAGCTGGTAGAAACCTCCCTGCGCCGGGCCGCCCTGTGGGACGAGGTTAAGGATAAACTTCAGGAAAGCGGCTTCTCGCTCTCTGGGGGGCAGCAGCAGCGCCTCTGCATTGCCCGTACCATTGCAGTTCAGCCTGAGGTGGTGCTAATGGATGAACCCTGCTCCGCTCTCGACCCGATCTCTACCCTCAAGGTAGAAGACCTGATGAAAGAGCTAACCCAGGACTACACCATTATTATCGTCACCCACAACATGCAGCAGGCTACCCGCGTGGCCGACTACACCGCATTTTTTAACGCTGAAGTGGTAGAAGGGGCTGGCGGTAAGGTTGGCTACCTGGCTGAGTTTGATGTCACTCAAAAGATCTTTACCGATCCGTCTCGCGAAGAAACCCGCGACTACGTGACCGGGCGTTTCGGTTAATCCATGACGGTTAAGCGTTTTCAATTCCTGTAATGGCTAAAGCTGCATCCACAGATGCAGCTTTTTTTATGGCCTCTCTGCTTGGTTCCCCCCCCTGGGGGGTTGAGTTATGGCACTAACCCAAGCTCAGAATTATTCTCACTGTTTTCGGCTACTGGGGTAGGCTCGTCAGTGACTTGCCAGAGGCGCTCCGCCTCGGCTTGCAACGTTCGTTGCAGTTGTACAATCTGCGGCCTGTCTACACTAATCATGCAGCTAGGGCCAGCTCCCGGCGAGGTAGAATCAGGCTCGCAAACGTAGAGGCCCAGCAACCGCGCATTATAACCATTACTCCGCAGAAACCGCAGTTGATAGCCAAACTCCTGGGCAGAGCTGCCAAACCGGCTAACCACACCATAGCGCTCAGCGGCTTTCAGCGCCTGCCAGAACTGGGGGCTGATAGTGACATCGATAATGCGAGTGGTGGTTCCTTCAATGGTGTAGCCAATCCAATCGTCTACCAGGCGGTGGCCACCCAGCCGGGATGGAATGGAATCTCGGTTCCACCACATACTGGGTAAGGTCATCTCCTCAGAGGAGGGCTGGGTGTGGTGGGTCAACGAACCCGGCTCAACCTGACTGTCAAACGACTCTCGCTCAGAGCGAGTATCCGTAGGAAAGGTCAACAGTTGGCAGGCGGTTTGAGACAGTTGGGCCGTGGCGCCTGGTACATGGCTTTGCAGGGGTTGGTCATCACAGAATGACCAGGCTTCAAAGGGTAATGGTTCGCTTTCAAGGGAGGGTGATGCCTCTGGGGTATCCTCTGTGGGAGGAATTGCCCGGGCTGGCAAAGACCAGCCTGCCAAGGTTAGGCTAGTGGCTAGCCCCAAGGCTACCCGAGACCAGCGGCGATTAGAGTTGTGGGCGGTGGGTAAGGTGGGGAATTGGCCCTGCGAACCAAGAGGCCCATCCTCGCCCCCTGGCAGGCTCCGGTCGGGATGCAGAGAATGCTGAGCGTCGTGCGTTGTCATGGCGTTGCCCCAGGGATTAGAGTTAACAAATCAGCCAAGTTAGCATCGTAGCTCCCACCCCTCAGAGCTACCGCAGTATAAGCCGAACTCGGTGGCGATGATGCAGCTGAAGGGGCTGCTCTGCTACCTGTTCTACCATCCACAGGACGTGCTCAGGGCGCAGCAAGTTTCCATCATTGCGGCAACTGCCGATCACCTGCATGATGATGTCCTGCTCGCCCAGCCGCAGCTCTGGAATAGCCATCACCTGACTACCATCCTCGACCAGCGCCAGATGGAAAAGCTGTTCTCGCAGATTCACTACCTGGGTTGCACCAGACTTGGTGGTCTTTTGCCATGGTAGCGCAGCCTTATTGAGAACATCGGTAATCCAACCTTGCCAGTCTGGAGGGGTCAGTCCAGTCTCTTCTGGGCCAAGCCGCAGGTAGTATTCCGCCTGTTCCAGCAGCTTAGTGGCCGAGGGGGTATCCAGGGGGACTTCGGTAACGCTGTAGATCGGTATCTCCGAGGGCAATTGTGCCGCCAGGCGCTGGTGGAATTCATCCGGGGCGATCACCGCCTTTAGCTCAAAGTCAATCACCTCACCGCTGCTAGTCGCGCCCAGGGGCAGCGCGTTAGCCGGGGAAATCCGGGGGCCAGGATGAAATCCGCCGGTAAAGGAAATCGGCAAACTGGCTCGGCGCAGGGCTCGATCTAGCAGCCGCACCAGATCGAGATGCCCGATTAGCGCCATGCTGCCCAGCTTACCTAGGGTGACCCGCAGGCGTTGCACTCTGGTTTGATCGGGCTTGCCATGGCCCACAAAGGTTGGAATTGGCGGCGGCGGCACCACCACGTTATGACCAAAATCGGGGCCACACACGCCACAGTGAGAGCATCCCTCAAAGGAGCAATCAGGCACGGTAGCGGCTTCCATGGCGCGATGCAGGTCTTGCTGGAGCCAGGCTTTGTCAATCCCGGTATCTAGATGATCCCAGGGCAGGGGAGCCTCTAAACTCATCGCCCTGGTGCTCTGTTCCGGCTGCTGGCCAGATTCGTGAGGGGGCATTAAATTCCATTCCCCCGCCGTGACCTGGCGATACTTCCAGGTCAGCCCGGCCTCTTGAATCGCCTCAGTCCACGCCCGGTAGGCGGTGTCTAAACTTTCCCACCAGGCATCCATCCCGGCACCCAGTTCCCAGGCGCGGCGCACGACAGCGGCCAGCCGCCGATCGCCCCGGCCCACGAAGTCTTCCATGGCGGAAATGCGGACGTCCGTAAAGTTAACCTTAGCCCAGCGCATGGTCTTAAACTCGGTCTGCAAAAGCGCTTGCTTACGCCGAAACTCCTCGGTGGAAACCGAGTGCCACTGGAAAGGCGTGTGGGGCTTAGGCGTAAAGTTGGAGATGGTGATGTTAAAGGACAGCGCTTTACGGCCCTGAATGTAACAGGCTTGCCGCAGCCAGCGCACCGTTTCGGCAATGCCCATGACATCGGTATCGGTTTCACCGGGTAGGCCAATCATAAAGTAGAGCTTGACGCGATCCCAACCCTGCTCGTGGGCGGTTTTAACCCCCCGCAGGAGTTCCTCGTTGGTCAACCCTTTGTTGATGATGTCCCGCATCCGCTGGGTGCCCGCTTCCGGGGCAAAGGTCAGCCCGGTAAGGCGGTTGCCGCCGACAATGTGAGCAATATTTTCATCAAAGCGATCCACCCGCTGACTGGGTAGCGAAAGGGTAATGTTTTCGTCCTTGAGGCGGTTTTTGATCTCCACCCCCACCGCCGGTAGTGCCAAATAGTCAGAACAGCTTAGAGAAGTAGCGAAAACTCGTTGTAGCCGGTCTTCGCCATGCCGGTTTCTATGGCTTCAATCACGGCATCGGGTTCCACATCGCGGGCCGGGCGAGTCAGCATACCCGGTTGGCAGAAGCGGCAGCCTCGGGTGCAGCCCCGGCGAATTTCTACGGTCAGGCGGTCGTGCACGGTTTCAATGTAGGGCACCAAACCCATGGCATAGGCCGGAATTGGGGTCGCCACCCGACGCAGGATGCGCTGGGGCACATCAGCACGGTTGGGGTGCACTGAGCCATCTTCCGCCATGTCGTAAAAGCGAGGTACGTAGACCCCGGGTATCTGAGCCAAGTCCAGCAGCAGCGCTTCTCGACTGAGGCCCGCTGCTTTGCCATCCTCCAGCACCAGGCCGATTTCTGGCAGCAACTCTTCTCCGTCGCCCAGGGCAATAAAGTCAAAGAAATCGGCGTAGGGTTCGGGGTTAGAGGTGGCGGTTTGCCCCCCGGCAAAGATCAAGGGCCAGCGCTCCACAGCTCCGTTCTTAGGCTGGCTGCGCTCCTGCCAGGTCAGGGGAATACCGGCCAGGGAGAGCATCTCTAGAATATTGGTGGCACCAAGTTCGTAGCTGAGGCTGAAGCCAAGAATATCGAAGTCGGTGAGTGGGCGTTGAGATTCAACGGCAAAGAGGGGGGTTTGAGTGGCCTTGAGTTTAGCCGCCAAATCAGCCGCCGGAAGATAAGCGCGATCGCACAGTTGCCGAGGCTGGGTGTTGAGGATGCTGTAAAGAATAATATGGCCAAGATTAGACGCCCCCACCTCATAGATCTCTGGGTAGGTCAGCACCCATCGCACGGTAGCGGCAGACCAGGGCCTGTGGACGGCCCCTAGCTCATTCCCCAGATAGCGAGCGGGCTTATTAATGTCCGACGTTAGCAGTGTATCAATAGCTACAGACACGGTGAATTACCCCAGGCAACAACGGAGGGCTACAGTTCTCTTCACTATAGCGGTCAAGTCCTTGCGCTTAACGAATGTTCAGAGTAACTGCGCCAACTAACAAAAGCCGCTGATGCAAATCCCTGCACCAGCGGCTTAGTTATACATTGAATTCCTTAAGGTTGAACCGAATGACTCTCAGGCCGGAGGGCAAGCCTTGCCGCTGAACCATGACGAGTTCCAGGTAAACCCAGCTAAATACTCAGAACCTAGAATCAGACAACCTGGACAGCGGCTAGTCAACTAAGCGGCGGTAGCCATCGAAAAGGGCATTTCTTCAAGCATTTCAAAGGCCCGATCCAGCTGGGTTAATTCAAAAATAATGCGAATGGTAGGTGGAACTGAGCACAGGCAAAGACGCTTGCGAAGTTGGCGGGCTTGCTTAAGGGCCGACACAAGGGAAATCAGACCAGCGCTGTCTAATGACTCTACGTTGCTCATGTCTACTACCAGCCCTGAGGATGCATCACAGTGGATCTGCTGCATCAGGCAAAGTTGAAAGTCTTGAGCGTTAGAGGCATTGAGAGACCCTTCAGCCCGAACAATAGCCATAGATTTAGTCATAGTCTGCATACCCGATAAACTCCTGTCCATCCTAGGAATGTTAAGCGTTGTCTAACAAAGTCTTGACAATAACGAAGGTAAGCGCCTTCGGATTGGGATGCCAACCCCGATGCCTGGAGTTAGCCGTATCTTGATATAGGTTTAGACCGTATCAATTTTGTGATTCCGTGAATTTACTGACAATAGCTAAAACCCCCCCAGGAAATTGTGATTTAAGTCACGATATTTTGAAATCAGCATCATGGGATCTGGAGGAGCGCATCACTGTGCCTAAAGGCTCAAACACCCACAATTAGGTGAACTTAGCGAACGCTCATCATCCAGGTGATTTGCCATGACTCAACCATTCTCCATCCGACGACTGGTAGAAAAAGCACTGCACAGTAAATGCCTAACCCCCGATATTGAACAAGGCATCAACTCAGAACTAGCTCGCCTTGGCTATTTGCCGGTAGGCGATGAAGAAGCTCTAGAACTCCTCATGAGCGAGATGGACGCCGGGCGTATTCATCTTGTTCCAAGTGTTTAGCGGCTGATTAGCCTTGGCCAAATGCCGAGAGATGCGTCTACCCCATGACTAAGTATAAGTAGCCATTGTAGACGTCCATGATTCTCCACTGGCCGTGGGGAAAACCCTAAAGAACTGGCTTATCTTTACACAAAGTTTACAGAAATGCTCCAGATTATGAGTCGCCGGGTTCAGGGATGAGGTCGTTTACAGGAGGCAAAACAGGGGGCGTTGCCTGAGCAGCGCCCCCTGGCGCTTGCCAGAGGCAGTCAATAAACCGACGGACGTTGAAGGACAGAGTTGTTTCGTGGTCAGGACTATTCCCTGAGTGAGTTGCCAAAAGGCTTAAAACGTCACTATCTAGAGCTGGATAGACCTGAGCCATGGGCCAGATCAGGTCGGCACTTTAAAGTCGCGGCTGGTCGGCTGGTGAGCCGTTGGGCTCAGGGCCGGCTCAAGGGTTAGCACTTGGTCTGGCGTCACCAGCCAGAGGGGGCGCACCCAACAGCGCTGACGCTCGGTTAAAACCTGAATCACTTCACCGTAGAGCCGGGTCTGTTGGCAGGCTAAATAAACTATTGGTCGAGGGGGCAGGACAGATCGGGTCATAGCGTAGGATGTACCCAGGCAACAGGCTGATGCACTCAAGGGGCCACGCTAAGCGGTGGACTGAGGGGCCAGGCAAGAGGCAATCTTCATGGTAACGAAGTTATTGACAGGTTAAATTGTGCTGTCTAGCCGTAGGCGGGCTTAACTCTGCGTAACGTTTTATGATGGGGAAAGTGCGCCAGGCAGGTTCCGGTAATGCTCGTGTCTGCCGGACTAAGCCATAGGTTACCGTTAGTTCTGGGAAAATGAGGTGTAGCTGTGTCGGTTGAGACAATTGAGCGAAGTTCGACCTCCACAATTCGCAAGCCAGCTCCCCGGTATCGGGTTCTGCTTCACAATGACGACTTTAACTCGATGGAATATGTTGTGGAGTCGCTGCTGAAGGTGGTGCCAAGTTTAACCATGCCCCAGGCTGTCGATATTATGATGCAGGCCCATACGGCTGGCATTGCCCTGGTCATTACCTGCGCTCTGGAGCATGCTGAGTTCTATAGCGAGGGGCTGTGTAACCTGGGGTTAACCAGCACTATTGAACCCGATGAGTAGGGTTGAGTCTTGTCGTTTAAGAATAATCCAACTAATAAAGAGCTATGACAAAGGGATGGTTATTTTCATGGAGTACTCTAAGGGGTTTGGCCAGCTATGGTTTGGCTACGGTTGGCAGAGCAGTCGCCCCTGGTGCGCATGGTGGTGTTTGTGGGGGGCGTGGTTGTGCTTTGGCTACCGCTGGCCTGGCCGCTGTATCAATTATCTAGCCAGAACCGGTTGCCCGGCGGCGATTTGATGCCGACCGCCCTTCTGTACGGCGTTTTTTTAGTGCTATTGCCCTATTGGGAACGGCGAGTGCATCGGACGCGGCATCCCTGGCGGGCCATTGGCTTTACTGGGGCGAGGCGGCTTTGGCAAGGCCTGGGGACAGGCGGCCTGATTGGGGTTTTGAGCCTGGCTGCGCTGGTGGTAATTCAGCTAAGTCTAGGTTGGGCCGCTGTTAACCCAGTGGCCCCAGGGTTGGTGAGCTGGTAGCGATTGTTCTGGGGGGGCGCTGACGGCACTGGCGGTGGGTTGGTCAGAGGAAGTATTGTTTCGGGGGTGGCTACTGCGAGAGTTAGAGCAGGGGTGGCCCCCGTCGGGGTTGCACTTGGGGTTAGCGGTCTCATCTTTGCCGTTGCACACTTTATCAAGCCCCTGGAGGTTATCCTCAGAACGCTACCTCAGTTTTGGGGCTACTCTTGTTGGGGCTGACGCTGGGCTGGGCCAGGCGGATACAGTTGCCCCCGCTCCCAGAGAGACCAGCCTAGGGCCAGCGGTGGGGTTGCACAGCGGGCTGGTGTGGGGCTATTACGTAGTGAGTGTGGGGGATTTAGTTTATGCCACCGAGCGAGTGCCCGCCTGGGTTACGGGGTTAGATGGTAACCCTCTGGCAGGGCTGCTGGGCATTGGCCTATTGGGCGGTTTGGCTAGGTTATTTTTTCGATGGGCACAGACGCCGGGTACCAACCCGCCCTACCAGTGAGCTGCCTGGGCGGCCCGCTGCATTAAGATAGCTTGTGAACTATGGATTTCTTCGCCAGGTTGGGGGCGGCGCTGCACGTAGGTACCATCGGGCTGCATATCCCAGGCCTGCCGGTTATCGTGAAGGGCCAGGTCTAAAATCAGCTTCATTTCAGCCCGAATTGTTTTGTCCTCAATGGGGACGACGGCTTCTACCCGGCGATCCAGGTTGCGCGGCATCCAGTCAGCGCTGCCCAGTAAAAAAATCTCGTTGCCGCCATTCTGGAAGTAAAAGATCCGAGAGTGCTCCAAAAACTGGCCGACGACACTGATCACCCTGATGTTATCGCTGACGCCCTCTAGCCCTGGGCGCAGGCAGCAAACACCTCGCACAATTAGCTCAATGGTGACCCCCACCTGAGAAGCTTGGTAGAGCAGGGTAATAATTTCTGGGTCAACCAGGGAGTTCATCTTAGCCACAATCCGGCCGCCTCGCCCCTGGCCAGCGTGGTGCATCTCGCGGCGAATCAACTCAACCAGGTGCTGGCGCAAGGTAATGGGGGCAACCAGCAGCTTGCGGTACTGCTGCTGCCGGGCGTAGCCGGTTAAGTAGTTAAACAGTTCTGAGATGTCGGCCCCCAGGTCTGGGCGAGCGCTGAGCAGCCCCAGATCGGTGTAAACACGGGCCGTTTTGGGGTTGTAGTTGCCTGTACCCAGGTGAAAGTAACGCCGAATTTGATCCCTCTCTCGGCGCACAACCAGTACGATTTTGGTGTGGGTTTTAAGCCCCATCAGCCCATAGACCACATGAACCCCAGACTGTTCTAGCTTGCGAGCCCAGTTAATGTTGTTTTCTTCATCGAAGCGGGCTTTGAGCTCCACCAATACCGCGACTTGCTTGCCGTTCTCAGCGGCCGAAATGAGTGCATTGACAATGGGGGAGTCGCCGGAGGTACGATAGAGGGTCATTTTAATCGCCAGGACGTTAGGGTCGTGGGCCGCCTGGGTGATAAACCGCTGCACCGTCGCTGAGAAGGAGTGGTAAGGGTGGTGAAAGAGCTGATCCTGACGCCGTAGGAGAGAAAACAGATCCTCCGCATCTTCTTGATCGGCATCGGCTTCATCGACGCTAGGGCGGCTGAGACCATCAATGGCTGGGGGCACCGTGGGCACCCACACGGGAGCTTTCAGACTAGGCATGGGTAGACCCATAAAGGTCATTAAATCTCCCAGGCCCAGCAGACCGTCAATGTCATAGACATCCACCTCCGATAGGCCCAGTTCTTGTATCAACATGGTTCGCACGGGGGCGGGGGTGGTGTGCTCAATTTCCATCCGCACGGCTGAACCGCCCAGACGGCGTTTGCGCAACTCTTGCTCGATGGCCAGCATCAGGTCGTCGGCCTCATCTTCTTCCACAGCTAAATCGGCATTGCGGGTAATCCGAAACAGGTAGTGATGGTGGATGATCATGCCGGGAAATAGCGCACTGAGGTGGTGCGCTATGACCTGTTCAAGGGGCACCCCTAGCCAGTGACAGGGGCTACGGCGACGGGTAGACCAAAGGGATTCTGGCAGGGCAATGAAACGTGGCAGCACTCGCGGCACTTTGACCCTGGCAAAATGGGTCATGCGGGTGTTGGGATCTTCAACCACCACCGCCAGGTTAAGGCTGAGGTTGGAAATATAGGGGAAAGGATGCCCCGGATCGACCGCCAGAGGGGTTAAAACCGGGAAAATTTGCTCATCAAAATAGTGCTGAAGATAGTTGCGCTGGCCCTGCGTGAGCTGGCTGTAGTTCACCAGGCGAATGCCCTGCTGAGCCATTTGGGGTTGTAGGTTATGCCTGAAGGATTGGTGTTGCTGCGTCACCATCGGTCGCAGCGTGTTGCTAATAGCCTGCAAATGTTCGGTAGGGGCCAGCCCATCAGGGGAGCGAGACGTGACCCGCGCCTCAATCTGTTGCTTGAGAGCCGCGACTCGCACCATGAAGTATTCGTCTAGGTTGTTGCTAAAAATAGCCAGAAATTTGAGGGCTTCTAGCAGGGGTGTGCGCTCGTCCAGAGCTTCATGGAGCACACGCCGATTAAACTCTAGCCAGCTTAATTCTCGGCTGATGTAATGGGCTGGGTCACTTAAGCCAGACGGTTTTTGACCTTGAGATTGCTCTATCGTTGCCATTGAACTATGATTCTCCTGACCCAAACACCTCATCTTCCTGACCCTGCCACCACTCACCCAACCCCATCAACGCCTGATGCAGCTCAGCCAGTTCGGCCATGTAAGCATCGGCATCGAGCTTGTGGCGTTCTTCCTGAAGGCGTTTTAGCCGCCACTGGATCAACAGCCACGGCTTAGACAACCCATCAGTCGATTCAATGTAGTGAGCCCAATCACTGCTGTCCATAGGATGGTCTTAGGGAAAAGATTAACGGTATTGCCAAGCTAAAGTCGATGACTCGGTAGGCTGAGTTAGCGGGCAAAGGTCTAATTCTGCGGACGGTAACTCGGAGGTGCTCTCCTCAGCGCCACTACGTTTCCTCGGTACCACTACATTAACGATGGCAATTGGCCATGGCTTAATGTAGAGTTAATCATCCTAGCGTGACTTTAGCCTTAGGGATACCCGGTATGGGGGGATCAATCTGCAGAAATGCCTAAAGCCACCCTCAGAGCACGGCCAGATCACCTGTCAATGCTCCATAAGGGTGGCTTTAGGTTAAGTTCAGATGGGGGAAGCAACCGCCATCCAGGCTACATCTAGGATAGGCTACACCTGGCCGTAGAAAGCTGGGATGATTATAAGCCATCTGGCCATCCTAGCTTTGGCGATGGGCGGATTAGCCCTCTTTAGGCAAGCTGGCCAGCACGATGCTCACTGCCGATGCCGAAAGGCACTGAGCCAATCGCGGAGCTGGTCAGCGGCCACATCGCGACCGCCTAGCCCAAAGGCAATGGCAATAGCCACCGCAATGGCACCCAGTAGCAGCCCAAAGGCTAAATTCACAATGTCAGGGGCGACCCCCATTTGCTGGAGGGCCATAGCGCCGACAAAAATGAGAATGGCGATGCGAGCGCTTGAGCCAGCACCTTAGCTTGCCCGGTGCCCATGGCGTTAACCAACCGGAAGGCCAGGTTAGCCAGATAAAGGCCAATGCCAAAGACAACCAGGCCGCTCAGCACCCGTGCTCCAATCCGCAGCACGGCGCGAACAATTTCTGTCAGCCCAGTAAAGTTGAGGATTTCGGTTGCCGTAATCGCACCAAACAAGACGATAGCCACCAAGGTGATGATGCCCACCACTTCGGAGGGGGTGCGCCCAGGGGTTTGCACAGAGGCAACCGGCTGACCTTCTGCATCGAGGCCCGGCTGCACCGTGGCACCAGTTCTCAACTGTAACTCAGGTAGCCCAAGCACATTCAGGATATTGTCAAATCCAGCGCTACGCAGAAGCTCCGTCACCAGATTGGCCACCAGGCGGCCCACGAAGTAGGCGGCTGCAATCACCACACCGGCCATAATCACCTGGGGAATGGCTGTCAACACCCGCTCCAGCATCAGGATGGCCGGGGTGGAAATGGCATCAATATCGAGCTCGTTGAGGGCCGCAATGATGGCCGGAATCAGCACCAGGACGTAGGCCAGCGTGCCCACCAGGTTAGACAACGAGAGCCCCTGAGTAGCATTGGCCTTGAGACCCATGCGAGTACCCAGTTGATCAGCCCCAGTGGCGATTAGCAGATTGGTCACCACGCCGCGCACAATCCGGGCAATCACCCAGCCTAGCGCCAGGACAATGCCAGCGGTAATAATGCGCGGAATGGCCTGGAGGAAGGAGTTAATCAGTCCCTCTACCGGTGCTAGCAACCCAGGCAAGCGCAAGGCGCTTAAAATCAGCGGGATAAACAGCAGCAGAATAAACCAAAACAGCACATTACCAATGGTCTCATTGAGAACCACAGGGCTGGTGCCGCGTTCCATACCGGTTTGCTGGGCTAGGCGCTCGTCCAGGTTAAAGCGCCCCAGGCCATTGACGACCAGCGATCGCACCAGGGTGGCAATTATCCAGGCAATGCCCAGCAGCAGGGCGGCTCCGCCGACCCGAGGCAGGTAAAGAAAAATCTGATCGAGGAAATTATTTAGCGGAGCCGAAACCGCTGTTAGGTTGAGCGCATCGAGGGACGCGATAATGGCAAATAGAAAAATTACCCAGTAGACCAGAGTAGAGGTCCACTGTTCAACAGGTATGGACTGCTCAGCCTGGGGACCAACTGACCAATTCGTCAAACGGTCGTCAATTCGCGTGCGTCGGAGTAAATTTTTGACGGCCAGTGCCACCAAAGTGGCCACTAGCCAGCCCAGCAGCAGCAGCACAATTGCCCAAATTAAATTAGGCAAAAACTGACCCAGCTGACCTGATGCTTCTTCCAGGAAGCGACTGGGCGACGTGGCCTGACCCAGCAGCACTGGTGGCCAGGCTTGAGCTAGAAAACCATCCAGAAAGGTAGATAACATGGTGATGGGGGGGTGAAAGGGTTATCCTTTAGGATCGATCTGCGAAGCCAGCAGAGCAATCTAATGCCAGCTCGCCTAGCGACAGACAGAGAATTAGCGAACTACTGGACGCTAATTGCTGCCTTCTCCGTAAAATTACCATTTCTGCTGCCGTTGTTCTACCTTCTTTAGGCTGATGCCAAGTCACTACGTCTTTGAACAATCCATTCCGATTCAGGCCAGTGCTGCTGTGGTGGAACAGTGCATTACCGACCAGGCGCTTATGCATCGGTGGCTGAATCCAGCCCTGCGCTGTGAGCCGATCGGCGATTGGAGTACTGAACTAGGCAGCCGCAGGCCTGGTTTCTAATTCGTCACCCCGTTCTGGCAGCCCAGCCTCCAGAGTACCGTCGTAGAACGGCAGCCGGGCCTAGTTGTTTGGCAGTTTGAGGGGTTTTTTCGGGGACGAGATCGTTGGGAATGTCGCCCTGCCCCAGTTGGCACAGAATTGCTGAATCGCTTTGAGTTTGAGATTCCCAATCCCCTGGTGAACCTGGGTTTTACCTGGCTAGCCGCAGGTTGGACTCAGCAAGATATGCAGGCTCAACTCAAGCGCCTTAAACAGGTGGCCGAAACCCTGATAAATCGGTGTTAAGGCACTCTGAACCCATAACCCATCAAAAAGCCCCAGAGCAATTTACTCTGGGGCTATAGCAACCGCCACACTAGTCAAACCAAGGATTGACCTAGGACACTGTCGTTTGTGCGGCCAGCATTTCCTTCAGTTTCTCTAGCTTGTCGGCCCAGCGAGGATCTGGCTGAGCCGCTGCCGCTGCTGGAGCAGGCGAGGAAGAAGCCTTGCGGGAATTATTATTGCCCTTGGCGCGTTTGCCGCTGCCGCTACTGCTCACACTGCTGCTGGTCTGGCTATCGGTTTCAGAGTCAGCCTTGGTGCGGGGGAGGGCTTTCTCGACCTTGAGGGGTGAGTCTTCCAGCATTTGTCCGTTCAGCTGAGCCACAATTTCGTCGGCTTTTTCCTCTGTTTTTACAGTAACAAAGCCAAAACCGCGGCACTTACCGGTTTTTTTGTCTGAAATCAGCTTTACTGAAACCAGGTCATCATTGTAAGCAGCAAACATGCCCTCAAAATCTTGACGCTGCAAGTCTCTAGAGAGATTACCAACATAAAGACGAATTGACATTTAGATACCTCTAGTATTCCAACAATCAAAAAGTGCGTCAGTAAAAGAATGAGTCTCTCTCAGGCGGAAACCTGCAACTCAAAACTACCTATCTAGTACTGAAAAAACTAGCTTTCAAACGCGATGAACCAATACTGAAAATTAAAGGCAATATCTCAAAAAGCTAACTGGGTCAAGGCAAACGGAAGAGCTTCGTCGAACCAGACAATGCCATTGCAGAAACCAAGCCAACCCAGGCTCTGCTAAAGTAAGCAGACTCCAGGAAGCGTAAGCTCAGGAACCTCAACCAAAGTTGCGGTAGCTCATTGCTCCCTCGATCCCCTCTCTTGTGGCCACGGTTTACCTTAATCAAGCCAATAATTAAGGTAACACGGGATTAGAAACAGAATCAGGCTACCCCGGAATTTCGAGAAATATTCAAATAAAAACCAGCCGCACAGGGCTGGTTCATTTGCTGTGTTGAGAGTAGGAGAACCTGATACCTGCGAAAAACCTGAGTTACCAAACCCTGGAGGACTGATAACGGAACGAAGGCATCCGATTTTGTAAACAAATGTAACATTACTGCTTTGATTTGGCAATATGTCCTAGCGAAAAGACGCGCTAGTGTCATTACCAGACTGGTACCATCAGCAGTAATACACCCCCTGTCGCTAAAACTGCAAACTTACTATCCATCAGGCTTCTGCCGTATAACTTCTGATCGCGACCTGACTATGCCATTGCCGCGTCAAGACTAAGCCATTGCCGCGTCAAGACTAAAAATTAGGGGCCAATAGGTTGAGTGCAGCGGAGCGTTTACAAGGCCTCTCCTGCGGAGAAAACCCAACAGCCGTCAGCCTGGCTGAGTTTTGCGAGTGAACCAGCCAATCTACACATTTAGGCTTGATAGTCCACTACCCGCCGGTGAGGATTATCCAAATGCCGGCCAGGCTCAGCCCTAGGCTAACCACAGTGGCCCAGAGAGGCCCCTGGTCGATAAAATTATCCGACTGAGAGAGGGGGCTAACCTCTGCGATATCCAGCCACAGCAAGCCACCACCCTGCCGCCACCAGCCCGCAATCCTGACCTGCCGGCCTAACCACTGGCTAATGTGCCGGGGAGATTGAATGATTCCCCACCACCCTAACAGCGGCGAAGCGGCCCTAAGTCTGACCACACCCTGGGATGTTTCTAAATGCAGATCTTGCCCAAACCAGTTAGCCACTCCCGGTGCGCCGATCAGGGTACCTTCCAGCCGAATTGGCTGCCCCTGCACAGGTAATGGATTATCGCCCGCCATAAGAGCGACTCCGGCTTCAGTGGCTAAGGGTAGCCGGGGGCTGATATCAGGATAAAGGGTATTAATGCGCACAAGCAATCCCAACCCCAGCCCCAGCAACAGTCCACCCTGTAAAAGGCTAGGGTCTTGATAAAGCCAGCTCAAGCGTTGCCAGCCAAACCGCTGAACCACGCCCCCTACAAACCATAACCCTAAGGCGATGCCCCCGCCCGCTAGCAAACCCACCACTGGCGCCTTTTGTAAAAGCAACAAGGAGAGCTGAAAACTGGGCACAGAATACGCTGCGCTGAGGGGGGGAAGGCCGGTAGGTCGGTGCAGATTGAGGGCTTGCCTATCCAATGGCTGTAGCCGCTCGGCCAGGGAGGGGTGAGTGGCATTCGCCCGTAGCCAGCGACGGTAGGGATTGAGGCAATCCTCAGCCATCAGGGTTAAATAATCCACTGAGGAAAAGAAACTCCCTGGGCTAATGGCGGCTTGGATGTTCAGGGGCATGAGGATATCTAGGCTTGCTAGCACAGGATGCAACTGCTGCTGCTGGCGAAAGTGATTTCCCAGGTTTGCCGTCAGGGCCAGCAGGCTATGCTGAAGCAACTCCGGTTGTTGGGTTAAGGCAGCAGCGCGGCGATCTGCCCAGCTCCACCGTAGCCGCGACGGCCACAGCACCAGCTTGCGGAGTAGCCAAAATAGCCCATACAGCCCGTTAGCCACCAGACCCCACCGCTACGCGAGCGGGTTTTGCCGCTAAGGAATTGCCCCACTGCCCCAGCCGCCAGTAACCGGTATACAGCAGCAAGAGCCAAAGTCCTGCCCCTGAGATCACGGGCAGGTCGCCATTCGCGATATGGGCTAGTTCGTAGCTGTAAAGGGCCGTCAGTTCTTCTTCGGTACAGGTGTTTAACAACCCCTGACTGACGACAATACGAGTGTTGCGGGGTAGCCAGCCATAGCTCAGGCATAAAGGAGCCGAGTCAGGAATGAGCCGTAGCTCAGGTAGTTGCCAGCCTTGCTGCCGACAAACCTGGCGCAGCAGGCGCAAAACCCCAGGATACTGGCTTTGCAGAGAGCGGGTGGAGAACGATCTCTGGCCATAGCCCCAGGCCAGAAGCTGATCCATCAGCCAGGGGCTAGCTAGTGTCAGCCCAATCAGGCCAGCAATGACCCAAACCGAGTAGTCTGGCTCAAAGGCTGGGATGCCGCTCAAGCGGAAGGCTCTAAGCAGGTGGTTAATGCTCCGCAGGCTCAGGTGCAGGGCCGCATTCATGGCCCAGAGGAGGAGCACCGCCGTTACCCCTTGCCCGATCCAAAGCTGGTATAGCGGTTTGGGTAGCGGTTTAGCCGGGGCTGCGGCCCGACGCGCGGCAACCCCAGAGTTGGGTTGTAAACCATCCGGCCTTGCTTCGGTGTTAGTCTTGGGCGGCACGGGGGTGGGAATTGGGGCTGAATCCTGCCCAGGGCTTGGAGGGGGAGTGTCTAACCTGGCTGGAGTGTTGAGCTGTTGATAGTGAAAGAGAGATGGAGAAGAATCTGGCTGGGGTGGGGGAGAGTTGGCCGGCTGAGTGGCGGGAGTACCAGGCTGAGCCACAGCAGATGAGGATGACGAGGCCGCTTGGGGGTAGGTAGAGTTGCGTGGGGCGGCAGGAACCGTAGAGCTGCCGCGTGGTGCCATTTCAGGCAACGGAACGAATCCACTCCTATCCATCTGGTCTACCGATTGCCCGCCAACCTGACCCTCTGCGGTTGGGCCATGGGGGTTGGGGCGATTTTCCGGGGTAGGGCTATCTGAACCTACAGCAGTCCCTGGGTTAAGAGTTGGTTGGTTAAGGGCGGCTACCATTTGCTCGGCCCACTGGCGCACCTGGGTGGTTGAGCTGGTTAGCAGGGGCTGGCAGAGCCCGCGTGCTTTCTCCACTTGGCCAAGCTGCTGGTAGGCCCGAATTAGCCCCATGCGCCCTTTGAGGCGGTAGGCGGGAGGAACACTGGCCCCCTGATGCAGCTGTTGAAATCGCGCAATCGCCTGCGTGAAATCCTGATTTTTAAATGCCTTAACCCCCCGCTGATAGTAGGCTTCAACCGTTGTAATTGAAGCTTGAAGCGACGCATTGCCAGGGGAGTTAGTAGGCCGCTGAGATGGTTCTTGGGGCTGAGCCATAGGTCACAACGCAATCGGATAGCCACACAGAAAGCATTCTGAATGATTAAGCATAGGCCAGAACGGGTTAGCTAATATCACGCCATAGAAAAAATCTTTCCTGGTCATAGGCGTGACAGAACCCGTACACTTTAGAAATATAAACTCTTAAACGTTGCTAAACGTAACAGATCCCCTGGCTATGATTTCGCTTTTAATCTTTGTGACTAGTTTTGTGGCTTGGTTTTTGAGCATGCTGGCCGGGGGCGGCAGTCCGTTTATTTTAATTCCCTTAGTTTCATTACTGTTGGGTGCCCAGGCGGTAGCCCCAATTATTACCACCGGCTTGCTGATTGGCAATGCCCAGCGGGGTCTATTTTTTTGGTCAGATATTGATTGGCAGGTCACTCGTTGGTATCTGCCTGGAGCCTTAGTGGGGGCTGTAATCGGCTGCTACGGGCTGACTCAGATTCATGTGGAAGGGCTGCAACTGCTGCTGGGGGCTGGCCTCTTGCTGATGGTAGCCAACTATCTGGTAGGCTCCCAAAACACCCAGTTCACGGTAAAAACCTGGTACTTTCTACCCCTGGCGTTTCTCAATGCCATTGGCTCTGGGTTAATTGGCAGCACGGGGCCAGTGATGAATCCAGTCTACCTAAACTACGGGCTTGAAAAGGAAGCAATGGTTGCCACCAAGGCGATGAATAAAGCGGCCCTACATTTGATCAAACTGATGGCCTATGGGGTGTTGGGCAGCCTGAATGGAGAGTATTTAGCCTACGGATTGGTAATTGGTTTGGCGGCGATTCCGGCCAATTGGCTGGGTAAGCAAGTGCTCGCTCAAATGTCGGCGCAGCAGTTTCGCCAGGTTGTGTTTACCTTTGTGGCCATCAGCGGCGTGGTGATGATCTGGCAACAGCGATCGCTACTGGCCTTCTGGTGATGCTAAGCCTAACAGGGTTTCTACAAAGCTATATAAACTCAGCTCGTCAGCACCTGTCAGTTGCCGCTCCTTCAGATCAGTGAGCCCGCGGGAAGCTCGGTAGCCCGCGTTTTGTAGTCTCGATGGGCTGTCAACAAATCGGCAAAAATGGATTGTTCAATGTCCAGACGGCTTTGCCCATCAGACAGTGGCGTTTGATAGGCTACATCCTCAACCTCATACTTGAGCAGTACCAGCAGCGCACCACTGGTTTCCTTGAGCTGAGCCTGAAGCCGACGGGTATCGAGTTCTAGCCGGTCAAACCCAACCTGCCCGGTAATTTTGAGTTCAATAATTGGCGCAATCTCCTGGGAGGGAAGGATGGCTACGGCCTCGGCCACCGTATCCATGGCGGTTTGAGTCAGTTGTTCGAGGCTCTCCTGTCCCTTGGCTATCACTTCTAACCGGAGAATTGGGCGTTGAAAGTGCCCCGTCTGTAGGTCGGCGTTGATGCCTTGGGGGAAAATTTCAACCAGATAAGCACCGCGCTGGTAGCGGCTTTCTTCCACGTTGTTAGCTTCCAGAGAGCCGGGGTTGAATACCCAGCCCTCGGCTGTGTAGTTCTTGTGGATGTGCCCTAGAGCCAGGTAGTCGATGCCTGCCGCCTTCAAGGGTAGGAGGTCAGTATAGCGCAGGGCTCCGGCGTAGCGGGCAATTTGCCCCTCCAGACCGTGGTGAAACATCAACACAGCGGAATCGGGGCCAGCGGGGAGAGCGGCAATAGCTTCGGCCAACCGCTCAATGGCCCGGGGAGCCGTTGCCCCATACCAGTTAGAGCCGATCACCCGCACGCCGCAGTCTAAATCGATGTAGCCGCCAGAACGAGTTTGGGGATTCCAGGGCGTTAACAAAGGTTCGTTACTACGGCCATCATTGGGCTCAAGCAACATCAGCAGCCCCCACTCAGATAGATACTTGAGCCAACTGGTGGGCGTGCCGTAGGGGCGATTATCATGGTTGCCCTCAATGGCCAGCACCGGAATGTTGGCTCGCTGGAGGGCTTGTAGGCAGACCTGAGCCTGATTTAATGTGGCAGGTTTGATGTTGCGATGCTCAAACAAATCCCCCGCGATCAGCACAAAATCAACCGATTCTTGAATGGCATAGCGGTCTAAAGCCGTATTTAGCGCCCGAAAAAAGTCCTTCGTGCGCTCTGGAGTCTCGTAGCGGTCAAACCCCAGATGAATGTCAGCAATGTGTAGAAACCTGGCCATAGCCTCCCTCTCTCGCCCCGCGAGGACACTCCCAGCCTAGACCAGGGACGACTCTGCCGCCAACTCCTCCAGACGCTCCTGTTGATCGCGGCTGATACAGGACTGAATCATATCCTCAATATCCCCTTCTAGCACTGGCGTCAGGGTAAAGTTTTGGTTGAGGCGATGGTCGGTAACCCGGTTGTCTTTGTAGTTGTAGGTGCGGATTTTCTCTGAGCGAGCACCAGTGCCCACCTGAGAACGCCGCATCGAGGTGACCGCTTCCTGCTGTTCCCGTAGCTTAATTTCGTAAAGCTTGGCCCGCAAAATTTGCATGGCCCGCTCCCGGTTTTGCAGTTGGGAGCGCTCCTCGGTGCAAAAAATCCGAATACCAGTGGGCTTGTGGAACAGGTCAACCGCCGTTTCCACCTTGTTAACATTCTGGCCGCCCGCTCCCCCGGATCGAGCCGTGGTCAGTTCAATGTCTTTCGGATCGATCTCCACTTCCACATCATCAACTTCTGGCATGATAGCCACGGTGGCTGTGGAGGTGTGAACCCGTCCACCCGCTTCGGTGACGGGAACCCGTTGCACCCGGTGAACGCCGGCCTCAAACTTGAGCTTGCTGTAGACGCGATCACCAGCAATTTCTAAAATCGCTTCCTTAAAGCCACCCATATCGGCCGCCGATTCGCTCAGCAGTTTAACTCGCCAGCCCTGACTTTCCGCGTAGCGAGAGTAGAGCCTA
>JAAUUR010000467.1 GCA_012031045.1 Leptolyngbyaceae cyanobacterium SM2_5_2 | reverse complement strand
GCAGGGATTTCATAAAGTCCACCGGTAGCCGTGGTTTCCAGCGTGACGCCGGCAGACATCCCCATCATCGAAGCGGCCTCAACCCGCACCTGCTCCCCGTCGGTCAGTAGAATGCGCCCCAGCGTGTAGGCATGCTCGTACATCAGTTCAATTTGCATGGTTAAGCTCCTGATTTGGTATTTGAAAATCTTGAAGATTATCCTTTTCACTTCTTGATGCGTACTCAAAAGAACACCGTCAGTTGCCCTGCCTGGGCTAAGTAGAAGGTGTACACCAGTGCCATCCCGGTCAGGATGGAAAAATAAATCCGCCGATTTCGATCCCAATACTTGCCTCGCCACGACAGCAGCGCCAGCACTAGCAGTGCCACCGAGGTCAGCGCCATCAAAATTGGCAGCCCATATATCCAGGCCATGTGCCGATCAATTCCCACAAACAACTGGGTGTAGCCGAGCTGTCCGTGACCGCCGGTGATCACAACTGTGCCAACCTGAATGATCTGAAGCACAAGCCACAGCAAGCTGAACAGACCGAGCAGCAGTCCGCACACAACGGCTAAATTAGCCAAGGCCGGAAGGGCCATCGGATAATGTTCTGGATGCTGCTTGCGGTCCCGATGGCGCATCACTAGCCAAATCACCGGGAACAGCAGGAAGAAAATCAGCAGCCCCAGGCGACGAATCAGGATGGGGCGATCGGCACCGATAACGCTGTCGGCCAGCCACACGGTTCCCGGCTTAATCAGGGTATTGGCGTCACTGATAAAACTGATCGCACCGTCGTTGGCGCAGCTGGTATCGGGCGATCTTGCTGGGTTGTCGAGAAACTCTGCCATCATCCCCACTGAACAGACCGTACCGATCGCGCCGTGGCCGTTGGCCGGAAACACCACAAAGGTGTTATTGCTCAACCCCTGAGCCACAATTTCGCCATAGGGCGGGGGGTAATCGGGTCAAAGTTGCCGTTGAACAGCAGCGCCGGAACATCGCTTACCACCGGCTCTCGCATGGCTGGATCGATGGCGGGCACATTCCAGATGTCACATTGCTGCTGTGACTCCTGCAATTGTTCTTGCCCCCAGGTCGCCGCTAGAGGAGAGACCCCCTCCGTGTCGAGCTGGTCGGCATAGGCAATATCCTCAGAACAGGAGACCGAGAAGTAGGTTCCCGTGGAGATGCCCCCGCTGCCTGAACCGCTGGAAAATAGTTTGAGTAGAGGGCCTGGCTGGCCAAGCCATAGTCGCCTGCATTGATCTGATAGATCATGGCGGGCATGAGGGCGGGTGCCCCTTCGGTGTAGGCCATGCCAAATAGGGTTTGGGCCACATCGCTGCCGGTAATTTCCACCGTCCGCTGCCGGGGTTGTGAGCCATCAAAATTGAGCCTGAGGCCGAGGCGATGTAGTTCCACCGTCGCGGGCGTTGCGTTGAGTCGGTCTACAATCGCCTCAAAGGTTCCTTGCACATCGGGATAGCTGGCATTGCAGTCGGGGTCAGCGCGGCAGGTGGCATCAACGGTGTTGATCAGGCGGTCAAGAATGACTGCACCCTGAGTCTCCAGACTAGGCTGAGCGGGGTACAATGCCATCGAGAATAATGCTGCGGATGCGGTTAGGATACAGGCGCATGATGTGCTGCACCAGGGTGGTGCCATAGGAAACGCCATACAGGTTGACTTGGTCGTAGCCCAGAGTGTCAATCAGCGCAGCCACATCCCGAGCACTTTCGACACTGTTGTAAGCAGCCAGGTTGATGCCCTTCGCCGTCAAGCGGTCTCGGCACTCCCGCAAGGCTTCTAGTTCATCATTGGGGACTGCGGTGCCGTTATCCCGCGCACAGGTCAGCTCCGGTTTAGAGTAGCGGTTCCCCCGTTTTTCAAAAATAATCAGATCGCGATCGCGCCGCAGCAACTGGGCCAATGCCGCCCCAGCCCTAGCCCGCACCCTCTGTGTAACCTCATTGTCTGAGTTTTGAAGCAGCGCCTCAGTGCGCTCATCGTAGGTCGCATTGGCAAACATGCCTGCAAAGATATCGATACTGGAGCCCCCCGGCCCTCCCTGAAACATCACCAGCGGCTCGGCTGGGTTCGGCTGTAGGCTTTTGAGAATCACGATGCCTACCTGGATGGTGTTGCCGTCGGGCTGAGCGTGCAGCTCGGGTACCGTTAGATAGCCACATTCGTAGTCGGTACCTTCAGTGGCTCCCTGGGGAAAAGGGGTGCCAGGGGCACCGAAAGGCGAGGTCACCAATACACCGCAAGCTACGGACTCGTAGGTACCGCTGGTCGCTGTGCCCAGTGCCGCCGTGGGAGGGGGCGGGTTGGGGGTCTGTCCCCAGAGGGGAAGTGTCTGTAGAATGTTTAAGGCAATGGCCGTGACCGCGATTAGCAGGAAGCGGTAAACCGTTTTCATGAAATACACCTGCCCTTGGCATTGAAAAGCTCGAAGGTCGTCCTTTTGCAGCATCGGCCCAGGGGGTTTCCATCATCGTCTACCGGCTGCGCCGGGGCCAGGGTTTGTGCATTGGTCTGCAGACAGATCAACGATCACCGGTCCCCCATTCACCCTTGAAGTCCGGGGTAGCCAGCCGCGGTTGCCGTTGTAAATGGCGACTTCAACAAACGACCGCCCCCCGGAAACTACCGTCCTGGGAGGATTTGCAGTGGCATAGGCAATGTCGGTGGGGTTAAAAAAGGCGACGGTAGCCGCATTGCCATCCGGACGATTGAGTACGCCAAGTCGCTCTCGTACTACAAAGCAGTAGGCTCCACTGGTGCCTGCCCCCATGCCTCTGGTCCTTGCGATGCCACTACCTCCAAACCCAGCCGCGCCGGGGCCAGGGTTCGTGCATTGGTCTGCAGACAGATCAACAATCACAGGTGCTCCACCCGCCCTTGAGGTCCGGGGTAGCCAGCCACGGTTGCCGTTGTAAATGGCGACTTCAACAAACGATCGCCCGCCCGTTACTACCGTTCTGGCCGGGTTGGCGGTGGCGTAGGCAATGTCGGTGGGGTTAAAAAAGGCGATGGTAGCCGCATTGCCATCCGGACGGTTGAACACGCCGAGTCGCTCTCGTACTACAAAGCAGTAGGCCCCGCTGGTGCCTGCGCCAATGTTCCGTGCTCTTGCTATGCCAGTGCCCCCCGCCCCAGCTGCCCCAGGACCAGGATTCGTGCACTGGTCAGTAGACAGGTCAACAATCACCGGTGCCCCGCCACCCCTGGAGGTGCGGGGTAGCCAGCCGCGATTACCATTGTAAATAGCAACCTCAACAAAGGACCGACCCCCCTGACACTACTGTCCTGGGTGGGTTTGCGGTGGCGTAGGCAATGTCATTGAGATTGAAGGCGTCGGCAGTAGCTGCATTATTATCTGGGCGCGAGAATACGTTGAGCCGTTCTCTCACCACAAAACAGTAGGGCGTGTTTCGCTGGGCAAAAGCGGGGCGTATGGCCAGGGGGCTGACCCAGATTGTGGCGCTGAGCAGGGCTAACAAGCTCTTCAGCGAAGCGCGAGAAAAGGACATTTCAGGTACTCCTAAATGATCGAAACAAAATTGGGGCTTGAAACAAAAAGCCTATGTTCTAAAGCTGATGGCGAAATGCTTTATGTGGCCAGCACGTTTGACACT
>JAAUUR010000466.1 GCA_012031045.1 Leptolyngbyaceae cyanobacterium SM2_5_2 | reverse complement strand
GCCGGGCCGCTTCCAGATCCACCAGGTTGTTATAGCTGAGTTCTTTACCCTGGAGCTGCTCGGCCCCGGCCCAGCCCGTCGGGGTTGCCCGGTGCGGTACCAGGCCGCCACCTGGTGGGGGTTTTCGCCATAGCGGAGGGTAGCCTGGCGTTGGCCGGTCAAGGCCCACTGATCGGGCAGCACCGGGGATTCTGCCTCGGCGGTGGGTTGGCTCAGGTAGGTGCGATCGCCTGGTCATAGCTGGCCGTATGCCAAAAGGCGGCTCTGGCGCAACCCTGGCGAAATTCCAGGGGCACCTGGCCCTGGCCCGTGCGTAGGGCTTCTATATAGTCACTGTACTGGGAGGGTTGGCACAGCACCGTCAAGTAGGCGTGGTTTTTGGCGGCGGCCCGCAGCAGGGTGGGCCCACCGATGTCGATTTGCTCAATCGCCTCGGCCAGGGTCACCCCCGCCTGGGCGATGGTCTGCTCAAAGGGATACAGGTTAACCACCACCAGATCCAGGGGGCGAATGTCGTTGTCGGCCAGGTCTTTTTGGTCGGCGGGTAAATCCTGACGGGCTAAAATGCCCCCATGGATGCGGGGATGCAGCGTTTTCACCCGACCTCCTAAAATTTCTGGCGAACCCGTGTAGTCGGACACCTTGGTCACCGGCAGGCCCGCCTCCGCCAGTACACGAGCGGTGCCGCCGCTGCTGATTAGATCAAACTCAAACTCGTTCACCAGGGTTTGGGCCAGTTCTACCAACCCGGTTTTATCCGATACGCTCAACAGTGCCAGCCGCGCCATAGCTCTTGATCCATCGCATTTGCAAGTCACTACTATACCGAAAAAGCCCGCCTCGCTCTGGCCTGGCCCAGTGGGTAAACCCTAGGTCGCATGCCGTGGCCGGTTATCCCTAAAGCGATCGCTGGCTAAGAACCCACGGGATTTGCGTCACCATCAGGTGTTTACGTGGATTGTCTATCCAACCCAGTTCGCCTCTTCCGCGAGAATGCCCCTAGAGTCTAGTTACGGGCCTTCTACACTTCACTTCTACAATAGAAAGGCAAGGGAGAAAATAGAAAGGCAAGGGAGAAATAGCCATTGCTAAACTCTGCACTGGGTCGGTCACTGATTGGGGCCACTATGCTAACAAAAACGCCGCTAACGAAAACGCCCAGGTTAACCTCAGCTCGACTGATATTGCGCATGGGTAAACCGGCGGATATTCCGGCCATTTTGGATTATTACGAGATCAATCGTCAATTTTTAGAACCCTTTGAACCCCAGCGGCCCGCAGATTTCTACACCGCTTCCTTTTGGCACAGCATCCTGGAAATGCGGCAGCAAGATTTCTACGAAGGGCATTCCATCAAGCTGTTTATCTTCGAGCAAGCCCACCCCACGGCCATCATTGGCACCCTTAACCTCAACAGCATTGTGCTAGGGGCCTTCCACGGGGCTAACCTGGGCTACGGGTTATCCGCCCAAAAGCAGGGCCAGGGCTATATGACCGAGGCCGGGGCCAGGATAGTCACCTACGCCTTCGATGTGCTGAACCTGCATCGCCTGATGGCTGCCTACATGCCCCATAATCACCGCAGCGCCAATGTGCTGAAGCGACTGGGGTTTCAGATCGAGGGGCTGGCCAAGGACTATCTCTGTATCGACGGTCAGTGGCAAGACCATGTCATGACCAGCCTGATCAATCCGAATTGGCAGACCCCTGAGTTTTCCTGAGTTTTAAGGCAGGCGATTCCTACCCGATTGCGCCTGCTCCCATTCCTGGGTGATTGCTACAGCTAGCCAAGCCAGCCTGGTATTGGGTTCCACTCCGTTTCACCTAACTTATATCTACCCCAGGTTAAGGGATGGGGCGGCGGGTGGCTACAATTGATAGAGCATCAAAACAGCCATTGATGAATAAGCGCGATCTCCAAATTTTGAAAGAATTTTCTGCCAAGGTGCGTGAACAATTCCCGGAGGCTCAAATCTGGGCATTTGGCTCACGAGCCAGGGGGGATGCTCAGCATGACTCAGATTTAGATATTTGTATCGTTATCGAAAACCTAGACCGTTCTGTAAGAAAAATAATTAGCTACATAGCGTGGGAAGTTGGCTTTGAACATGACGTACTGATTGCCACTGTCAAATATTCTCGCCAGCAGTTTGAAGAAAGCCCCTGTGTAGCTAGTCCCCTGGTTCAGAGCATTCTAAGAGAAGGGATTACCGCATGATTCTCTCGGAAGATAGCAAAATACTTGTCCGTTCTCGCCTTCAGCAATCTCAAGACTCTCTAGATGAAGGCAACTTTTACTGAAAAGTCAGTATTACAAAGGTGCCGTTAATCGCTTCTACTATGCGATGTTTTATGGCGTTTTGGCCTTGTTAGTTACCCGTCAGCTTGGCACCTCAAAGCATACAGGGGCGGTTTCTCTGTTTGACCATGAATTTGTTAAACCCGGCATTTTCAGTAAAGAGATGTCAGTCTGGCTCCATGATGCTTTTGAACTTCGATTGGAAGTAGACTATGCCGATTTAATGAAGGTTGCCCCCGATGAGGCTGAAGACTGTGCCCGGCAAGCATCTGATTTTCTAGAGCAGATTAGAGGGTATTTAGAGTCTTTCATTGAGGAATGAAGTTCAGTCTAGTGTTAGATTTAACTTCGATTCACTCAACCTATATCTACTATAATAAACATAATGCACAGTTCTTAAGTGAACCGCCTAGCTCAGGGTTGAAATCTTTGAAGTGCCGGTAGGATTAATCCTATTTCGGCTTTCGCAAGCGGTTCAAGCACGCTACTCTTTAGATTATGATTAAACCCATTACAATTCAAATCGATGCAGAGGTTGCTGATGCGTTTAATCAAGCCTCTGTCAGTCAGCAGCAGGCGATGCAGGCCATTGTAAGCCTATGGCTAAAACATATGGTGCAGCCAGATAGCCTTTCAGCCATCACCCAAGAGATTCGCCAGGAAGCGGTTTCTAATGGTTTAACCACCGCTATTTTGGAAGATTTGCTAAAAGATGACCAAGCCTAGATTGGTGCTAGATACCAATGTGCTGGTCAGCGCACACTAAGAGCTGTTGTGGGGAAAGAAGGGTGATTGTTAACCTGCAGAACATAAGCTACAGTTATGAAGATTCGGAATAAGCTGAATTTAAAGCAATGATCAAAAAATTGATTCTTTGTAATTTTGGCTAGGTTTGTATAGTGATATACACTTGTTTTTCATCAAAGGATATAGACCATCAAAGGTTATAAAATTTAGGACTACTTAACAAGTAAGGCTACTTAGATCGCCAATGTAGGCACAGCTTATTTAATTCTTGAGTGTTTCCATGTTAAAAATGTAACTATAGCGGTTCTTGTTGGCGTGAGGTACGCGCAGAGGCCTATAACCCTTATCCAGTAGGACTCATGCTGTACTTCATTCGATCGGGAACCGCTATATGAGTAACGACAAAATCTGGCAGGGCGATCGCATTGATGGCGACAAAGTCGTGGGTGACAAAATTGCAGGCAATAAAATGCAGATTCATACCGTTGAAGGTGACGCGATCGCAGGCAACAAAATCGATCAACACGCAAAACCTTGCCCAAGCCGCCCAAGACATCAAAGCCCTAATTAATCAACTTTCCGCCGATTAC
>JAAUUR010000465.1 GCA_012031045.1 Leptolyngbyaceae cyanobacterium SM2_5_2 | reverse complement strand
GCGGGGCCGCGTCCAGCAGCTTTTTGGGTCAGGGGTTTGCGGGAGCCATCGTAGGCGGCAACAGGGTCAACCGATCGCGGGCATGGGAGCTGGGGATGCCCGGCAGCAGTTCCAGATAATAATCCACAATGCTGGGATGGAGGGGCTGGGAGGTAACATACACCACGCGAGTATTGGGGTTGCGCAGCCGAATCAAGGCGAACAGCAGGCGTTCTTCATAGTGGTGAACCCCCTCAATTTTTTGCAGTTCTTCCTGATCCAGGCTAAGGGAGGGGACGACCAGGATGTGCCGTTCTTCCGCGTCAAAGTCGTCGGTGGAACGCCAGCGATCGCGCAGGGTCTGCTGCAACTTTTTGAAGCTAGAAGATTTCACCAGCGGTGGCTGAACGATCTCTTGTGTGGTCACCATCTCAAGTTCCTAAGCTCCTTTGGCCCATTGGCAAGACCCGCCGATTTGATAACTACTACCACAGTGCAAATGGCGATAGCCAAATTTAAACAAAAAAAAGAGGAATGATACCATTCCCCTTTAGTCTTAGATTTAGGATGTTTTTGGGATAGCCTGGGTTTAGGCCAGCGGTTTGCCTATCTTACCCTAGGGGTCGGTTTGCAGTTCCTGGGGCTGCAAGAAGGCAATCATCTCGTCTACCCCGCGCTGAATTCGGCGGGTAACGGTCATGGGGCTGACGCCAATTTTTCGGCCACTTCTTTGCGGGAAAGACCTTTGAAAAACACAAACTCGATGGCGGCTCGGGTTTTATCTTCAAGCTGGTTCAGGGCGCGCTGAATCTGCTGCCGATCTTCTTCCAGGGCCTGCATCAGCTGATAGTGGTTATCGGGCAGGGTGTCGCCCAGGGTAATACTGGAGTCTACCTGCTGGCAAACGGTGGCATCCAGACTGAGGGGAAGCCGATTTTTGTGGGCCATTTTGACCTCCCGCCATTCCTTGACAGATACACTCAGGGCTTCGGCCATTTCGCTGTCGCTGGGGTTGCGGCCCAGGTTGCGCATTAGCTCCATCTGCAGTTTTTGGGATTCTTTTTGTAGATCTTGCCAGCGGCGGGGAATCTTAACGGTAGTGCCGCGATCGCGCAGAAAGTGCAGCATCTCCCCACGAATGTAGGGCACGGCGAAGGAGCTAAAGGCACAGCCCTGACCAGGGTTAAAGCGCTCAATGGCTCGAATCAGGCCAATGTAGCCAATTTGCTCTAGGTCTTCGTAGGGTTCGGAGCACTGATGGCTGACCCGGTGGGCAATTTTTCGCACCAGTCCAGCATTGAGTTGAACAAGTTTGTTCCGGAGCTGGACAGAGGGTAACTGCTTGTATTGCATCAGCAGTTCCATACCACGGGAACGAATGGTTGAAGTTTGAGTAGCCATATCTGCGAGTGTCCTTGCGAGCGCTAGTCCGTTTAGAACTGTGCCTATTCTCTAAATTGCTCCTGCTAAGCACCATCGTTGATCCACGGTAGTCTGCGGATGCCTGTGCTCAACTCTCCGTAGAACTACGGACAAATAGGATGGTAATAAATTTAATTGAATCGATTAAAACCTTTATTGGCTAAGGGTTGTAGGAGGAAGGCAAGAGCCTAAATCTGATCCGGCAAGGGATAGAAAGCTTACCGCCCTGGCCACAAAAATCCCCTTCTTGAATACCTGAGAACTGGAATAGGCTACAGTTTAAGAACAGGCTATGTCGCCTTTTGATATCATTCCTGCGCTTGAGTTAATGACGCTAAAAGCTGTTTTATTGGATTTTAATGGGGTTGTTATTAACGACGAGCCTTTGCATCAGCAGCTCCTTGAAGATCTGCTTCTGGAAGAGAACCTGCGGCCTAACCCCGATGACTTTGCTCTCTGCTGCTTAGGGCGCACTGATAGAGCCTGTCTGGCCGAGTTGCTAAATCGCCAGGGGCGAGTGGTTTCCGACAGCTATCTGGATAAGCTGCTAGAGCGAAAGACAGCTCGATATCAGGAGGCTTTAGCGAACTTAGAGAAACTGCCGCTCTATCCAGGCCTGGGGGATGTCATTTACCAAATTCGCGCCGCTCAGCTTAAGTTGGCAATTGTGTCCGGGGCTCGCCGGGGCGAAATTGAGGCTGTCCTTTCCCAGGCGGGGCTGCTAGAGCACATCGCCCTGATTGTATCGGGGGATGATGTCACCCAGGCGGGCAGCAAGCCCGCCCCCGACAGCTACCTACTGGCCATTGAGCGGTTGAACCAGCAGTTTGCGGATCTGGCCCTAGCCCTGAGAATTGCCTGGCGGTTGAGGAGTCCTTTGCGGGCATTGAGGCGGCTCGGCAAGCCGGGGTGCCGGTGCTGGGGGTAGCCCATGCCTATCCCTATCAAGTTATCCATCGCCGGGCCGACTGGGTGATTGATCATCTCTACGAGCTGAATTTGGATTGGCTAAAGCCTTACTATTCGCCCGAGGCTCAATCCTTTTTAGCCTCGGCCTGAGCGCCCAGGCGACTTCTAGAAAATAGTTTCCCTAGTGGTGGGCGGTGCCCACCCTACAGCGGCTAAGCTTGTTGGATATTGGTGGTTTTTTTTGAAATCTCCTAAGACGGACGACATTACACAGGCCGCATTGTTCAAGACAAAGGGCGTAATGCCTCCGGCAGGGCTCCAACTCGTGGGGAGGTGCCTTCTTTCAATCCAGGTTTTCTGGCTGAGATTTGGATATTAGGCTAATTTTGAGCTAAATTTTGGCCAAAGCTGCGCCATCAGCCTGGTTTTATGCCACTGTTGTTAGCGGCATCAGGTGTCAGACTGTCAGGAAATAGCCGCATCAGGCGTCAGCGGGCATAGTGGGTCAGTAAGATAATGAAAAGACAGCTATCACGGTTAGGGCATTGGCGGCGCCCCTGGGCGATCGCCCACCACTGGATTAACAACTCTTATATGCTCGACTTTTTGAAGCATCGAGTGGGTCAATCGCCCTGGGTCAAGCTGATGGGTCGTACCCTCTTAAAATGGCAGCAGGACGAATGCCTGGAGATGGGGGCGGCGTTAGCTTACTACGCGGTCTTTTCGCTGTTTCCGATGATTTTGGTGTCGTTGAGCATTGTGGGCTTTTTGATTGGCCCCAACACGGTGGCCTATAGCGCGGTGCTTAACTTTGCTCGAGAAGCGCTACCCCCCGATGCGTTTCCGATTGTAGAAACTACCCTGATGCAGTTCCACACCGGTAGCACCAGCGCCAGTATCATCGGTTTTGGGATTTTACTGTTTACCGCCAGCGGTTTTTTTGGGGCCCTCAGCCGCTCCTTCGATAAAATTTGGCATGTCCATCCCCGCCACCGATACGTCAACGGAGTGGGTGCCATTGCCCTGAACTTCATCTGGCAGCGGGTGTTTGCCTTTTTACTGGTGATTGGGGCCTCGGGGCTGATTTTTGTATCCCTACTGTCCAACATCGCCATTGATACTACCCTGCGGCTACTGGAAAGTTTTAATAACCGCGTTCCAGCCATGACGATTGATCAGGTGCAATTGTTGCCCTGGCTAAGGCTGGGGGTGTCGTTTGTGATTTTGACCCTGGTGGTCATGGTGCTGTACAAAATTTTGCCCAGCACCCGCGTTAAGTGGCGCGACGTGTGGCTAGGGGCGTTGTTTACCGCCATTTTGTGGGTGCTTTTGCAGCAGCTAATC
>JAAUUR010000464.1 GCA_012031045.1 Leptolyngbyaceae cyanobacterium SM2_5_2 | reverse complement strand
GGAATGGCAATTAGGTTGTAGGCAAAGGCCCAGGCCAGGTTTTGGCGGATTTTGCTAACAGTGGCCTGACTCAGATCGAGGGCATCGACGACCCCAGATAGCTGGTCGGCCATGAGAATAACATCGGCGGTTTCCACGGCAATATCGGTACTGGAGCGGAGGCTGAGGCCCACATTGGCCTGGGCCAGGGCGGGGGCATCGTTGATGCCATCACCGACCAGAGCAACGGTGTGACCTGCCGCCTGCCATTGGCGAATCGCCTCAACCTTTTCCTGAGGGGAGACTTCGGCATTTACCTGAGCCGGACTGAGGTGAAGTTGTTGCGCAATGGCCTCTGCTACGGCCTGGCGATCGCCGGTCAGCAGGTTCACGGCCAAGCCCCGCCGCTGAAGGGCTTGTACCACCTCAGCGGCCTCGTCGCGCAGGGGGTCTGCAATGGCGAGATAACCCACCAACTGCTGAGCCAGGCTAACGTAGACCACAGTTTGCCCCATCTCTTCTAAGGAACCGACCGTGGCCGTGGCCGCCGCCAGATCTACACTGTGCTGAGCCATCCACTGGGGATTGCCCAGGGTGCAGAGGAGACTTTCCCCACGCCACAACACCTGAGCCGCTACCCCTAACCCTGGCTGGGTCTGAACGCCCTCGGCCTGAAGTAGCGATAGGTCGCGCTGACTGGCGGCGGTTTGGATGGCGGTGGCTAAGGGATGACGAGTGCCGCTTTCTACCGTGGCGGCGAGTTGCAGCAGGTCGGTGTCGATCAGGCCATCCATGCAGACCTGGAGAGTAGTCACGGTGGGCTGGCCGGTAGTCAGGGTGCCGGTTTTGTCGAACACAACGGTATCGACATGGTGCAGGGTTTCCAGGATGTCGCCGCCGCGAATCAGCAGGCCGCGCTCGGCCCCCAGGCCAGAACCGACCAGAATGGCGGTGGGTGTGGCCAACCCCAGGGCGCAGGGGCAGGCGACGACCATTACCGCAATGGCTAGCTTCAGGCTCACCAGTAGGGTGGAGGAGGTTGCTGTCATCTGGTGCCCCAGGTGGGCCATGCCCAGAGCTGCCGTCATGACCTCTGGCCAGCGGGCCAGGCCGAACCCGTACCAGAATAGGAAGGTCAGGGCCGATAGGCTGATCACCCCGTAGGTGAAGTAGCCGGAAATTATGTCCGCCAGCCGCTGAATGGGGGCTTTGCGGCTCTGGGCGGCTTCCACCAGGTGAATCATCTGAGCTAGCACGGTGTCTTGCCCGGTGCCTGTGACCTGGAGGGCGATCGCCCCGGACTGGTTCAGGGTGCCCGCGGCCACCGTATCCCCCGGCTGCTTCAGCACCGGCATGGATTCCCCGGTCAGCATCGACTCGTCTAGGGTGGATTGCCCCACAATTACCGTGCCATCGGCGGGGATTTTTTCCCCTGGCAGCACCTGCACCCATTCCCCCACCTGCACGTAGCTGGCGGGAACCTCTACCCCGGTTTGAGCCACCTCTGTGCTGCTGGGGTCAGAAATCAGCCGGGCTACGGCGGGCTGGAGTTCTACCAGGGAGCGCAGCGCATCTGCCGCCCGGAACCTGGCCCGCTGCTCCAGGGTGCGGCCCAGCAGAATAAAGCTCAGCAGCATGACTGGCTCATCAAAGAAGCACTCCCAGCCCAGCCCAGGAAACCCTAGGGCCACCAGGCTGGCTAGGTAGGCGCTGCCGCTACCCAGGGTTACCAGGGTGTTCATGTTGGGGGCTAGCCGTCGCATGCCCTGCCAGCCGTCTAGCAAAATTTCCCGGGCTGGGCCAAGCAGGGTGGCGGTGGCCAGCAGGGCGTGGAACCACAGGTCGCTCAGGAGGGGCACCGTGAGCCAGCCGAAGTGCTTGAGATGGCCCAGGGTGGAGAGGATGAGCAGCGCGATCGCCACCGCTAACCGCTGCCCCTGTTGCCCTTGCTCCTGCCGCTTGCGGTCTACCCAGGCTTTGAGGTCGTCCATGCTACCATTGCCCCCAGCCAGCCTTGGCGTGGTGGGAAAGCCCGCCTGGGTAACGGTCTCCGCCAGTTGTTCAGCCGTAACGATGGCTGGGTCAGCTTCGACCACGGCCACCTCGGTCACCAGGTTAACTGTGGCCGAAATCACCCCCTCGGTCTGGGCCAGGCGATTTTCTACCGCCCGCACACAGCCCGCACACATCATGCCGCCAACGTTTAGGACGAGGGTTGGCCAGTGGCGCTGGTTTCTGCGGGTGAGGCAAGGTTGTGGTCTGGCTGGGAAAGAACCTGCATAGGCGTTAGAGCGATAGGGCATCGAAGCATGGCACGTCATTTAGCCTAGCAAGCTCCAGCCCACCCGCCACCGGGCCTCCTGAAAATCATAGATTTCCACTTGCCTACCCTTGGCATCAGGGCTACTGCTGTTGGGTTCTACGGCGTACGGCAAAGCAGCAGCAAGCTACCATCCAACTGACTAGCACTACGAGATCCCTAATTTTTAGCCTTGATGCGGCACCACGCTTGGCACCAGTCGATGCCACTCTGTGGCTTGCTCGTAGGCGTAGCCGACCTCAAACAGCAGGTCTTCGCGCAGGGCGTTACCGATGAGTTGCAGGCCAATGGGTAGGCCCTGGTCGTCGAAGCCACAGGGCAGGCTCATACCCGGTAGCCCAGCCAGGTTGACGGGTATGGTCATCAGGTCAGACAGGTACATGCTGAGGGGATCGTCTACCTTTTCTCCCGCTTTGAAGGCCGTGGTGGGCGAGGTGGGGCATACCAGCACATCCACATTCTCGAAGGCGGCTTCAAAGTCCTGCTTAATTAGGGTGCGAACCTTTTGGGCCTTGAGATAGTAGGCATCGTAGTAACCGGCTGAGAGGGCGTAGGTGCCAATCATAATCCGCCGTTTGACTTCGGAGCCAAAGCCCTCGGCCCGGGTTTTGGTGTACATCGACATCAGGCTGTCGTTGTTATTGCGGGCACCGTACTTAACCCCGTCGTAGCGGGCCAGGTTAGAGGAGGCTTCCGACGGGGCAATGATGTAGTAAGTAGGTAGGCCGTAGGGAAAACGGGGGCAGGAAATCTCCTGAACTTTTGCGCCCAGGTCCTTGAGCTGTTGAATGGCTTTCTCCGTAGCGGCTCTAACCGCTGGGTCAATCCCCTCTGCGGCAAAGGTTTCTTGAATGATGCCGATTTTGCGCCCTTTCAGATCAGGTTTGAGGAACTGGGTGTAGTCGGGAATTTTTACGTCCAGGCTGGTGGAGTCGCGGGGGTCGTGCCCGGCAATCGCCCCCAGCAGGAGCGCGGCATCTTCCACAGTTCTGGTCAGCGGCCCAATCTGATCCAGCGACGAGGCATAGGCCACCAGCCCAAAGCGAGAGACCAGGCCGTAGGTGGGTTTTAGCCCCACTACCCCACAGAAGGAGGCTGGTTGCCGAATTGAACCGCCCGTGTCGGAACCCAGGGCCGCTGCACACTGCCCCGCCGCCACCGCCGCCGCCGACCCACCGGAGGAGCCGCCCGGCACCCGTGCCACATCCCAGGGATTGCCGGTGACCTGGTAGGCGGAGTTCTCGGTGGAGCTGCCCATGGCAAACTCATCCAGGTTGGTCTTGCCCAGGGAAATAGCCCCCGCCGCCTTCAGCCTGTGGGTAACGGTGGATTCGTAGGGCGGCACAAAATTCTCCAGCACCCGCGAGGCAC
>JAAUUR010000463.1 GCA_012031045.1 Leptolyngbyaceae cyanobacterium SM2_5_2 | reverse complement strand
CTCAAGAATGCTTCGCCGGAAGCTTTACAGCGACAGCGGTGGTATGTGCAAGTGCTATCCATCTTGCTGCCGGAGTTGAAGAGGTGGTTGGAGTCGTGGCAGCTTGGGCGGAGTCTAGAGGCTGTCTACATGGAAGCGCAACAACGCTTATACGGTCACCTGAGGCATCCCACCCCCGAACAAAGGGACTGGATTGAGATGCTGTTGGCAGAGGGAGAGCAGGCGTTACCCAACGAACAGAAGGTGGTTCGGGCTGAAGCGATCGCTATGCTTGCCCAGATGTTCACTACAGAGGACTGGCAGGCGATCGCGCATGTTGCCTCTCAAACAATGGCGAAAGACATTTTACAGATGGGGCAAGAAGCGGCGGTTCCCACGCTCACTATCTCAACCTAAGCCATTCAATAGGGTTGAGAATGGCCTGGTTCTTTTCTATCCCCTCAAGCAAACACCTCCCCATGCCTGTCGGGAGTGAAGCCGGGGACAGATGGAGCTGGATCGAACATAATGGTGTACTGAGCCGAGGGACTCAGACGCCGCAAGGCTTTCAAATGGGCATCAGCATCATTGCGCCGCCGAAACCGAGCCACCGTGCGCCGCTGCATGTGAGGGAGGAGTTGAACAACGCACCAGGGATGGAGCAGTTGGTTGTAGGCCGTAGGAGGGTTCACCTCGTAGACCGCAGATGAAGAGTACTGCTGGCTTTCTAAACGGTGAGTCTCTTGTTCACTGACAGCATCCCTTGAGTAAGACTGCACGCTCTCTCCGGTACTGGCAGCGCTGGGCCTCAACGCTTGCTCAATCTTGCCCAACAGTTCAGAGGCTTCTCGATCCGGGGGATGCAGCGTCCAGGCGTTGATTGGAGCAGGCTGGAAGGTCAGTCGGTAGGTTTTGCCACTTCTCCCGTGAACCAGCCACACAGCCTGTCGAGGCAGCTTTTGTACGCGGTACGAGCCTTGCCCTGGCGTTGCCAGCGCCGCTCGGATGCGTTTGATATCCATCATAATTCGGTGCCCTTGGCTCACGCGACTGTCCTCCCTGATGGGTGAATGAGGTGTATTTGAGGCCACCTATCCGGGGGAGATTCGCCAAAACAGAGCACGGTGCTATTGACAATCTTGGGTTAAGTGTGCGCGTCTTCGTGCTCAGTGGAGCAGAGAGCCTGCCGCAGGTCTGTCGGAATCTGGTCAAAGTTGTCGAGCAAAAAATCCATCAGGGCCAGATGGCGTAGGTCTACCGGGGTGGGGCGACGATAGCTGCGACCCTTGCGAAACCAGCCCCGCACTGTCGAGACTGATCGGGAGCAGATCGCTGCCATGTCTTCTTGGCTGACCTGCCACTTGGCGTAAAACCGCTGGGGTGTCATGCCCAGTTGGCAGTAGCTGTACCGCTTGATAAGGCGCTGCTCGTAGGGAGAAATGGGACGGGGATTCATCGGGTAGGCTCCTCATCAAGAGGTTCTAGGTCGTCTTCCCAAGCGATATCGGCTCTGATCCAGGCGGCACTGGGGGAAGCAGGGTCGAGCCAAATCAGATAGCACCATTGCCAGCGGCGGCTGTGGGGGGCGTAGCTATAGAACCGGCCAATGACCAGGCCCCAATCGGTCGCGTTGCCATAGGGAATCCAGCGGAGGCGATCGCCGTAGTGGAAGCGGGGTGCTTCGACATGGGGGAAGGCGGCAGGCAGGTCAGTCGTTGGCAGGAGGTGCAGGTGGCCAGGGTTGAGGGCATACCCGAAGGCTCGATGAATGACCTGAAGCTGGTGTGATCGCTGGCGTGGAAAAGGTTGAGCCATAGGAGGGCACCTCCTGAGCGCTGGTGAAGACCAGCCTGGGCAATAACCGGGCTGAGGCGACTTAGGCTAACGGATCTGATTTATCTAGATTAACTCAATCTACCTTAATCTAGAGTAGATTACCCTTAATTGCAATGCTTCACCTAGGCTTGCTCTAGAGCTAAATAGAGCGGTTATGACTACCCAGAAGCGCCAGACCAGTATTTACCTGCCAGACCCGATGAGGGATGCCATTCAGGCGATCGCAGATAGAGAGCAGCGATCATTTACGTTTGTGGTGGAAATGCTCTTAAGGGAGGCTTTAGAGGCGAGAGAAGCCACCGGGAAGAATGGTTAGGTAAACCCAGCTAGGACTTTTATCGATGCCTACCATCATGATCAAACTTGAAGAGGCTAAGCATGCGATCGCGTTTCCCGATTTTCACAGTGACGAGTTACTTAAGATAGCCCTTACGGATCCCTGCACCATCAATGAGTCGGGACTGCCGCACAGTCAACAAGTCACACTCAATCGAGACTACTGTCGTCTTGCTTTCTTGGGCGACATGTTGATAGACGCTATTCTGGCAGATTTTCTCTATGGCATTAGGCACGAATTGACCTACGAAGATTTTGATGACTATCGGCAAAATTTAGTGGATAGAACGTCCTTAGCTGACTTTGCGATCGCCCTTGGCCTACCCGAGGTTAGCTCTTCCTGGAATCGGAAAAACCGGAAACCTCTTGAAGATAAACCTGATGTCTGGGGAGAGATGTTTGAGGCGGTTGTAGGTGTCCTATTTTTGGATGCTGACCGCAATTTTTGGCAAGGTCGCTAAGTGGTTCTGTAGTCGTTTCCTTGAGGAAGCTGTTGAGGACTATGAACGAAGACCCCACTTTTAGTAACAGGGGGATGATTATGTTGAGATGCAAGGTCTACCAAGCTCTTTCGGTATTTTGTTCTCAACCAGCGATGGCAATGACTAAGCTAGGATTTGAGGCCGCTTGCTATTCGACATGAAATTCACCACGGGTTGAGCCACTTTGTCTACCTCACCCGTAAGCGTGATATCGCAGTGTCGCGGCACGTTCTCTAGCTGACTCAGGACTCAACTTTGTCTGAGCGCTCCCATTCCAGGGTGATTTCTAAGTTGGCTTTGCCGGAGCCTTTGACGATAATAGCGGTCAGTTGCCCAGACTCAATCGCCAGCTCCATGCCAAATTTCACGGTCGCTTTTTTGGGTCTGGCTTTTTGAATGGGGGTGGCGATCATTTGCACGCCCCCTCAATCGCATCGGCGACGGGCTGAAACTGTTTGGGGTCAAAGCTGACGTCTTCTCGCCCGGTCTGGGTAACCTCAAATTTGACGGTTGCGCCGTTGGGGAGCTGTACGGGTACGGTGTCGCTACGGGAGTCTGAGAAGCTCATAGGTTTCCTTGGGGTTATGGTCGGACTGAAAGCGGAGCATATCGGTAGTGGTTAACCGATAGCTCATAACTCGCCTGATTCCTGGAGGGTGCGCTCATAGAGTACTTGGCTCACGCGGAAGCCTGCTTCATTGATTAAGCGATCTAGCAGGGGCTTGGCGGCAGGGAGCAGACCCTGATTTTTGGCGTTGACGATAATTCCCAAGATGCCGCGAACCTTAAGACCACGCTGCATGGCTACACGCCGCCCTAAGCGTTCGTCGATCAATAATCGATCCGCCTTCAGTTCAGTGGCCAGGGCAATGGCAGCGGATTCCCCTGGGTCGAGGGTTTGCTCAAGTGCCCAGACCAGTTGCAGGTCTTGGGCGGCTTTTACCTCAAGCCAGCCTGTAGTCAATAGCGCAGCAATTGCAGGCCGAATTTCAGAGAACTGCATGAGTTCAGATTGGACAACAGGTGGCACCAGAATTTT
>JAAUUR010000462.1 GCA_012031045.1 Leptolyngbyaceae cyanobacterium SM2_5_2 | reverse complement strand
CACGCCGCCGATCACTGCTAGCACCAACGTTGGGAGCTACCGGCGTGAAGAGGGTCTCAGGTAAACCAAGGGCTTGAATGCGTTGCAGTTTCTCAATCTCAGCCAAAAGGCTATTGAGCCCTAATCGGCCTGGATCGGTTTTGATCTGGTTGAATTGGGATTGACGAAAGTGTCCTGTTTCATCCGTGAGAGGACTTTCAGTGTCCAACAAGGCATCCAGGTTCTTGCCGGTTTGAGCCGATAGCTGAGCGGCGATACAACGACAAAAGTCATGTTCAGTGGACACGCGCTGCGACCGCAGTAAGCGTTCTAACTGTTTCCAGACGGGTGGTTCAATCTTGAGCTGCCGAAACCTTTGATACACCTGGGCTTTTAAGGCTTCAAAGGACAGTCCCAGCGGCAGCACGTCCTCCATCAACCAGGTCTTCATCAATTGCTTATCAGACTGCGCAATTGGCCTGAAACCCGAGAATGCCCGAATTTGAGCACGGTGAGTCTTAGTCGTTCGCCCTGACCATTTGTAGTGACGGTAATCTTCTTCGGTGAGTTGGAGTTGGTGAGCAATAAAGGTGACGACGACTTTGGGGATCTCAACTGGGTACTGGGGAAACCGAGCTTCTACCTGAAAGAACTTGAGCAAAACCGCAAACCCCAAGCGATTAGAGGAATTCGCGTTGGTCACATCTTCAGGCAGAATCGCTAGCTCCGCTGGCATTAGGATAAATTGCTCGATCAGTTCTTCGGGTTCCCATTGTCGTTTCATCGCTCTCCTCATCGTTTAGCTTGCGCTAAACATACCAGTGAGAATCTGTGAGGAGTTTGAAGAACAATACAAGTGAACTAAATTGCCCCAAATCGCAGCTTGTCGGGTAAGGAGGCACACGTCGCCGTGTCCTCCTCCCCTAAGAACGGCTCGTGACAGTCATCCCATCAAGCCGCTCAAGCCTTTAGCCACTCAAAACCATCCCCGTCTTGTGCAGATGATGGTGACAAGCCTGATGGAGATGCATGAGATTCTCCTTCAGGTCTGTACCCCCTTCTTTAACCGGTTTTAGATGATGGGTATGTAGCGCTTCTCCGTTAAACAAGGCGTCCTGGCAGACTGGACACCGCCAATTTTGACTCTGAGCCACTTGGTAGTATTTCGAGCCTTTTTCCCAATAGGTTTTACCGTATCGGGTTTGGCGATACTGCCAGTAGTCCTGAAGCGTGGGGTCATCCAGCGAGGCCGTTCCTTTGACCTTGATATGGCGTTGAATCGGAATATCTGCTAGCCGCACTAACGTTAGCAGCTGCCGATGGCCAGCCCGGTCAGTGACAGTTGTGGTAAATGACCACGTTCGTCCCTTGAAGGTTCGGTAGTACTTCCGGATAATCCACGACTTCCGTTTGTTCGGGTGACGTCGACAACACCATTTCCAGATCGCCCGCCAGATTTGGGAGTCGACGTAATTGAACACGTCTTTACTGACACCATGCTTGTAGTAGTTGCCCCAGCCTCGAAGGATTGGGTTTAGGTGATGTATCACTGCCGCTGGACTAGCCGAAGCATTCTGCTTCAACCAGTGCCGGATCCGCGCCAGGAAGGCAAGAACCTTGTCCTTTTGGGGGCGGCAGAGACATTTTCCTTGGTAGTGCCGAATCGAGAAGCCCAGAAAAGGAAACCCCTGTCGGATATTCACAATCTGGGTCTTTTCGAGGTTCAGCGCTAGTCCCCGAGGTTTCAGCCATGCCTGCAAAATGGGAACAACGGCTTCGATGTCCGCTTGGGTTTTCGCCGTGACCACGAAGTCATCTGCGTAGCGACAGTAGCCATACGTTGGTGCTGTGCGTTTGCGCGGTGCTTGGGTCTTTGCCTTGGAAGAGGGGTAGTAAGTTCGTGTCGTTGTTTGGGACAACACCAGGTCTTCCATCCCGTTCAAGGCAATGTTCAGGAGTAAGGGCGATATAGGACCACCCTGCGGGACTCCTTCGGGCGTAGCATGGAACATCTCGGCCTCAATATAACCTGCTTTGAGCCACTGCTTGATGAGTTCTCGACCTGGCAGAGCACCAATGGTGTCGAGGACAAAGCGGTGGTTGATGCGGTCGAATGCACTCCGCAAATCCGCATCGAGGATCCAGGTGTCACAGCCCTGTCTGAGTCGTAAAAAGCACTGCTCAATGGCATCGTGACAATTACGACCCGGGCGAAAGCCATAGCTGTGGGCCTCGAAGCGCGCCTCCCAGTGAGGCTCAAGCGCATTCTTCACTATCGTTTGAGCGACCCGGTTATCGATGTTTGCAATGCCCAGTGGTCTGAGTTTGCCATTCGCTTTTGGAATGTAGACCCGTTTGGTGGGTTGAACCTGCCACAGGGAATGATCTCGCAATCGATGTACCAGTTGGACTCGCTGTTCTGCCGTCAAAGCCGTTTGGCCGTCAAGGCCCGGCGTCTGTCGGCCCGAACTTTCTTGAGTTACCCGCCGCACGGATAGGAGCAGGTTGGAGTAGCTCCGAAGCATCAGTTTCATCAGGCTGCGCACCCGATTCCACTGACCGTTTTGAGTGGCACGATAAATGCGTTGTCTCAGGTTCCTCACCCGTTTCTTCACCAGTCTCCACTTGATAGAAGACCAGTGTTGAAGTGGTGTCCTTGCTCCGATGTCCGATAGGACTCTATCTTTCACAATGGATCCGGTTCCCTTACTTCGGTTTATCGTCAAAGACCCGCCAGAAATGGGCCACCTTTCGGTGTAGGGCAAAGTTGGAACCCCTATCTCCCGCATTACCAGGAGCGTTCGCTTCCTCTGGCATCCTTTACCCACTGGGTGATTGTGCATTCCTTACGGTTTGCCTACTCTGACTGTTAGGCCAGAGAACCCATTGGGCTTCTGTAGTTCCGAGTGGGTGAGATGCGTCCGGGTCGGGTTCCGTCTATACTCCGGTGGGATTGTGATCTGTCGCTTAACGGAGTAGCGAGCCGTTAAGCCACCCACTTACCTTTTGGTCTCAGTGTTTCAGCCTGATTTCACTGACAGCCCTAATGTCGAAGTTTCTAACAACGGTTCAGTTGCCTTAACCCTTTCGGATTTCCCCTAGCCCTTACCCAGATTTAGGCTTCCAGGTTTGGATACGTTCGTGGTCTGCATTCCGCTGAATTCATTACTTACTAACAGCGTGACCGGAGTCGGAGACTCTTTTACGGGGGGACAGTGGGACAGATTCCACTGGGAGAGACGGCTCTCCGCTCACTTGGGAGGATTGTCTTAATCCTCTAACACTCGACTTATCTACATCGCACCGCTACTTTAGGGCCCATTAGGAATTTTCCTCAATGATGGATTTGATGCGGTCGAACAAATCGGAGCCCTCCTGGTACTTGTGCCCTTGGTAGCCCAGCACCTCCTTGATCACCTTGGAGCGCGACATCCCCTGGGCCAAGGCGTTAGTTACGGCGATGATCAGGGGCAGATCTGGCCCCTGGGAGGGCTTTTGAAACTCGGTTCGGTTTGTAACCGATTCGGCTGTATCGGTTGCTGTGCCGTGGTTACCGCGAGTTATGCCACCGGTTATCGAGGCCGAACTTAGTTCGGGCACTTTCATAGGCCACCATTGGGCAGCCATTCCTTGATTTCTGAGTGGTAGAAGACCGCCTGCTTAGGCGAGAACGATCGCTCAAAATCACCTCATCCTCAAT
>JAAUUR010000461.1 GCA_012031045.1 Leptolyngbyaceae cyanobacterium SM2_5_2 | reverse complement strand
CTCCAGGAATATTGAGGCCTCCCTAGCTCAGGTCAAGGGGTGTAGGCCCAGGGTAATTCCCTCTGGTGAGGCCATCTGCGGCCTTACGGCCTAATCAGGTGGTATGATGACCTCAAGCTAGGGGTGTCCGAGCCATCGGACTGAGAATATACCCTCAGAACCTGACCTGGTTTATACCAGCGGAGGAAAGCGTTGATTGAGGTCACGGTACCGAAACGACGGGCGCAAAGGGGCTTTGCCACAGGTGGTCTGCCATAACCGGTCAGACCCAGGGGGGCAGAGATTGACATCAAACCAGTAGCCCGCTTCTGCCCTTGGGCAGAAAGCGGGTTCTGTAAACCGATGGCTTCCCCTGATGGCTCTTAACTATTGTCAACCCGAATTTAATAGCGGTTGGTAGTACCCACCAGAGCTTTGACGTTGGGCAGGGTTGTGAGGTCGGTGGCGGCGGGCAAGACCGTGAATGCCAAATCGTAAATCTGCTGGTAGATGGGCTAATTTTTGAGCTTTTCAGGTTTTTTAAGAAGAGTCGCGGTATTCAACCCTCAATCGCTGTCCTCCTCAGCCAGGAACTCCATGGCCTCTTCTTGGCTCAGTAGGGGCGTTGCCTGGGCTTCATCCATGGCGTTATTGAGGCAGTAGTCTGCCAGGTTTTCGGCTAGCTCTTCGGTAGAGTCGCCCCCTTGGGGTAGAAGCCGCTGTCACAGCTCGATGGGAATGACCACGGCTTTGGTATTGCCATCAAGATCTGTGAGGTATTCAATCGCGCTCTTGGTCATGGCTGAGCCTCGTGGGGATGCCTCAATGGTACTACGGGGCAAAAGCCCCGGTTTTTGGAGATCAGGATTCTCTCGAGGGTTGAGCGGTGCGAGGGTGAGAAACCGGGTTGCTGGGCCAATGGCCAAAGCTTACGGCAACCCAAAGAAGAAACCCGGTTTGGGGGCAGAGCAGATACCCTTGAACAAAGCCCTTTTTGTCGCCAAGGCCCATGTCGTCTCAACCGCGCAGTTTTCTGGCCAGCCTAGAGGGGTTGAAGCAGCTCCAGGCGACACAAACAGAACTCAATGGTTGTACACTGACTAACCAGGCGTGGTTTCTAGCAGAATTTGTTGCCAAGAGTTAGGGCTTCGTTGGCTGACATATAATACCTCAACGCCGACGACCTTACCGTCGGCGTTGTAATCCAAAATGATGCCGTCGCTCACTTCTTCTGACTCGACGATCTGGGTATCGTCTAAGCGCAGGTATAAGGCATCGTCTTCTTTATGGACAACTAGTTTCATTTCACTCTCCGATCAAAAAAGACGGTTACAACTCGCTGAGGGTCAGCGGTTGGGTTTACCACAACCCGCAGCCATCGATCGCCAAAATCTGAGATTTGCTTGAGATAGTGAGTGTTGCCATGACTATCGGCCATGAGTAATCGTCTTTGGGGCGCAGATAGAGTTGAGTCTACCCAGGATGGCTGAATAACCCGATCCTGCATTTGGTAGCGGGCATGTTCGCTGAGTTCAAAGCCTTCTGTCATTATGGCTTGCTTATCTTTAATGTCATTATCAATTTATACAGCTGCTTAGAAATAGAGGCCTGGGTCTGGAAACCGGGTTGCTGGGCCAATGGACAAAGCTTACGGTAACCCAAAGAAGAAATCCAGTTTGGGGGCAGGGCGGATATTGCTAAAGAACGAAAAGAGAAGACAGAAGAACGAAAATGAAAGCTCTCTGTGCTGAGGTTTCAGCCATCTAGTCTGTCCTAACCAGCCCCTTCATTTGCTATACCCTTGAACAAAGCTCTTTTTGTCGCCAAGGCCCATGTCGTCTTCATCGCGCAGTTTTTTTGCCAGCCCAGAGGGGCTGAAGCAGCTCTAGGCTGCTAAGGCAGAGCGAGGGTTGGCGTTTGCGGCCATTGCCGAGCAGGCGGGGGTGGGTGCTGACACGTGTGGGATGACTCTTGCTACACTTCAAGCAGATAGGGCAAGCACCAGTCACCATGAATGATTCCCCCGTGCAGTATGTCTCTGATGAACAGGGCGAGGTAACCAGCGTTATCCTCTCCATCGAGCTTTGGCGAGACATTTTGAGTGAGCTGGAGACTCAGCATTTGCTTAAGAGCGATACCATGCGCCAGCGGCTGCTTACCGCCAGACAGCGCTCAAGCGGGATTGCCTTTGACACAGCCATCGCCGAGATCGGTTTAGAATGAAGCCGGTTGAATTTGACACCAGTGCTTTTGAAGATCTGGCCTGGTGGATTCAGCAGGATCGCAAGATGGCCCTTCGCATCGTCAAATTAATCAAAGAAATTCAGCGATCGCCTTTTACTGGGACAGGCAAGCCAGAACCGCTTAAGCATGAACTTCAGGGTTGTTGGTCGCGCCGCATTACTCAAGAGCATCGGCTGGTTTACGAAATTAAGGAAGACAAAATTCGTATTCTGGCCTGTCGCTATCACTACTGAGGGTTAGAGGGGTGCAGCGGTGCATTGCGGCCCAGAGGGGGATTTTGGGCCATGCCAAAGGTGGGGCGGGGCCGCGAACGGCACCCTACGGATGGAATGGGGAGAAACCGGGTTACTGGGCCAATCGCCAAAGCTTACGGTAACCCAAAGAAAAAACCCGGTTCCTGGACAGGGCGGATATCCTTGAACCAAGCCCTCTTTGTCGCTAACGCCCATGTCGTTTGGCGTAATCTTGGGAATAAGTGGTGGGAGCTATTGACTACCTAACAGTAACTCTACGCGCCTAACGCATCGTTAAAAACTGAGCTGGTGGAATAATCTCTAAGTTGCCAAAGGGGTGAAGCACCAACAGGTCTTGATCACCTGTAATGAGGCAATTGGCACGGCCATTGATAGCAACTTCTAAAAACTTATCGTCTTTAGGATCCCGACAGGCCAAGATTTATTCTTTAACGTCGACTTGCTCCGCACTTTCCTTAAGCCTAGCGACAAATTCAATGCGAGTGTCCAGGGAGACATAGCGATCAAGCTTGGGGCGTAAGATGACTCGACTCAGCTCTTCAAAAGTTGCTTCAGAAAAAAGCAAAATCCCAGTTTGCCTTGCCTTCTGAACGGCCAAATCGGGAACGGATGCAGCCATTAGGACACTGCTGATTAGGGTATTGGTATCGACAACGAACCTCAAATTACCCATCGCTGAGGATGTCGTTTAGGATGTCCTGGGTCAGCCCGCTGGCCTGGGCTTGGGTTTGCATGTCTTGAATGATGGTATCGAGTGGGCGGTGCTGAAGCGTTTGCTTGAGCCAGCGGTTTAGGAGTTGCTGAATTTTGAGCTGTTCGGCGGGGTTGGCTGCTCGGTAGGCCTTGGCAATGTCCTCATCGACCTTGATTGCAATGGTTTCCACGGCTGAGTTCCTGAGCTAGGGGGATAACTGTGTCTATCCTAACAACGGGTAATTTGGAGGGAGCAACCCTACCTAAAATCTCAAAGCACCGGATACCCTTGAACAAAGCTCTTTTTGTCGCCAAGGCCCATGTCATCTCAACGCGCGGTTTTTTCGCCAGCCCAGAGGGGCTAAAGCAGCTCCAGGCCGCTAAGGCAGAGCGGGGGTGGACGTTTGCGGCCATTGCCCAGCAAGCGGGGGTGAGTGCCGACACGGTGAGCCGGTTGTTTCACCCGAGCGGGTAAGCGGGTGAGCCAAGATCAGCGTTGCCACCATTGCCAGAG
>JAAUUR010000460.1 GCA_012031045.1 Leptolyngbyaceae cyanobacterium SM2_5_2 | reverse complement strand
TTTTTTTTTTTTTTTAAAAGCACTCCTATCCTAATCGGCAAGATGGTCAGAAAATTGCGGAAAATTGCAATATTTTTGCCTCAGAGCCATCGGTTGGCTGGGGATCTGCCAAAGTATAGCAAGTGGCCATTGAGGTAAGGCCGTGCGGCTGTCAAGGCTCCTCGCTGATACCGAAAGTTAACGTCGTTCTACCTTGGCTTTTGGTCTTCTGCCCGCAGTGGGTAGAGTAAACAGCAGACTTTTACATAACCCAATGGAGGATGGATGCGATCGCTGCTCACCGATACTTACAGCGCCTTCGACAACATTTATAGTGGCTGGATTCTATGGAACCTGTTTTTGGCCTTTATTCCACTGCTTCTAAGTTTTCGCTTGTTTCGGCCCAAAGCCATTCCTAAACCCTGGTTTTGGCTGGCTTGCGGGGTGGTTGGGTTAACTGGGGTGGTGGGCTTTTGGTCGCGAGTACCTGCTATTTTGGGCATTGGGGGAGCTTGCTGGGCGACACTCTCAGTAGAGATAGCGGCTCGCTATTAAGGCTAGTGTGGCTGGTGTTGGCTATTGGCTTTGTGGTGGCTCTGGGCTTTTGGGGGCTCAACCCGCGCCACAGCACACGGGCTTGGCTCTGGGGGCTGGGTGTCTTAGTCTTTATGGCCTTTTTGCCCAATGCACCCTACGTGCTGACGGATATCATCCACCTGATTCGCGGTACCAGTTCAGGAGAAATTCCCACCTGGGTGGTGGCTCTGGTGTTTGTGCCAATTCACCTAACAGCTATTGTGCTGGGGTTTGAAGCTTACGTTCTGTCTATTTTGAATGTAGCTTACTACCTGAAACGGCAGGGCGCTAAAGCCTTAATCTGGCCCACTGAACTGTTTATCCACTCCCTCTGCGCCATTGGCATTTACCTGGGGCGGTTTATTCGCTTCAATAGTTGGGACTTAATCACCGCTCCTGTAGACGTGCTGGCCGATACCCTGGATGTACTGACGTCCAAACGCCCCTTGGCCGTCATCCTGGTAACCTTTGTCATTCTGACAGTGTTCTACTGGATTATGAAGCAAGTTACCCTGGGGCTGAAGCTCCGCATCAATTATGCTCGCCAGGGTTTAGACGCGCTGGATTAAAGCGACTAGTACTGAAAAGCAGAAGTAAGAAGGCCGTAGGGCTTTGCCCGTGCGAAGCAGGCAGAACTAGAACCTCAGTTTCACAAGGGTTTCCGAGTCAATAAACAGATAGATTATTACTGCCTCAGGATACTAGCTTGCTTAGCCGCCATGAATGATTAGAGGAAACAGTGGCCATCGCTAATGATGGCACCTTTCAGCCTGCTGCCTGGTAAGGTCATAAGGTCAACCCGGGAAAACCCTCAGATTGAGGAGGCTGTTTCCTGAGAGTCAGATGGCGAACCCACGGAACGGGCTACCTCGATTCCATTCTGTTCCAGCACGACAACGGGCTCACTACCGCCCATTTCAATGCGCTTAACTAGCACCTGCCCGCCAGCGATCCGCTGGCCTACCGCTACATAACGACCAGTAGGCTCATCAGGCGATTGCACAATAGCATAATTGCGCCCACCAACGGTGACTACCCCAGTAACAACGACTGCTTCCGCTTGAGTAGGTTGAGGTAGCGGCGGCAGAGGAGCCAATGCAATTCCATTCCCTCCACCGGGTTGGTTTATCCCCGGTTGAGACCCACCAGGTGCCGGGGGCGTGGTTGTTACACCGGGGGAACCCGCCCCACCGGGTGCCGGGGTAGTATTACCCTGACCAGGTGCCCCACCGACCCCTGGCCCACCGGCCACGGGCGAGCCCGGAGCAGGTGGAGGAGCTACCTGGGGCGGAGGAGGAATAGGCACCGTTGCAAAGGGATCAGGACGGCTACTTTCGACCTGCTGCAAGCGTTCGTTGGGGTCAGTGGACTGAATTAAATCGGCACTGGCGATAGCGCTTAGCTGAGGAGCCGCCGGTACCAGCGGCTCTGTGAAGACTCCTTCTTCCGCATCGGGAATAGGGATCTGGTCGAGAGGCACATTTTCAACCGGAATTTCTAAGTCGGCAGCTTGCTGTTCGGCAATACCGCGCAAAAAGGGAAAACCCAGGGCCATACCTAGCATCCCCCCCAGACTGGTCAGCAGGCTAATGCGAGCCAGCCGACGAGTGCGCCAGAATTTAATACAGAACACTAGCAGCGCAAAGGGAACCAGGAGCGACAAAAGCCCCCACAATGGGCTCACACTAAAGGCATCAACAATACCGATAATTCCACCGATTAAGGCTAACAAAGCGCCAAGAAAGAACAAAAGCAAAAAAATACCGGCTCCCATGGAGATGCCTCCTTATTGCCCTAGCGATATGCCTCAACAATAGCTCAATTCTAAAAATGTAGACCTAATTCAAGCGATTTCATCATCACTGCTGGTCATCAGGGTTCGCAGGTGTTGCAGCCCCTGCTTTACTCGTCGCGATACCGTAACCGCACTAATTCCTAAGCGCTCAGCGGTTTCCTTTTGAGTTAAATCACAAAGGAAAACGAATTCCAGCACCTCACGAGTCCGCTGTTCTAGTTGGTGAAGAGCCTGCTGTAAGCGAATTTGATCTTCCTGGGCGAGTTGGAAACTTTTGTATTTTGGGTCAGGTAGGAGATCCCCCAAGCAGGCCGCTGAGCTATCTTCATCTTGCATGGGAGCATCCAGGCTAATCAAACAGCGATTGCGCCTGGCTAGCTTAACATCCTGCCATTCAGCCACAGAAATACCCAGGGCCAAGGCCACGTCTGCATCAGTGGGCATGTGCCCTAGCTCACTTTGAAGCTGACGAATAACTCGATTGGCCTGAGCTTCTAAGGCTTGCCAACGCCGCGGAATGCGCATGGATGAGCCTTTGTCGCGTAGATAGTGCTGAATTTCGCCCCGGATGTAGGGCACCGCGAAGGAACTAAAGGCATAGCCCCTGGCTGGGTCAAACCGTTCGATGGCACGGATCAGCCCTAAACTGCCCACCTGCATTAGGTCATCAAAGGTTTCGCTGGAGCGAGCCAGCCAATGATAAGCCTCCCTCCGCACCAACCCAATGTTGAGTTGAACGAGTTGGTTGCGAAGCTCATGGCAGGGACGCTTGTGGTAGTGCTGCAACAGCTCTAGGGTGTTGCCCTTAACTTGACGATAGGAGTTAGCTAGCATGGCGATCTCAGGAAACGTCAAATCCACCTGATAACTGTTGGAGTATGACCTGGGACTGAGCCCAAACCCCGACTAAGGGGCCAGCTACATTGATGAGACCAATGAGAAAAATTGGGTTTCTTACTGGCGTTCCTCGCTGGTCGAAAACCTCTGACATAGATGGGGTGGTGTGCTCGTGATATCAGCCTAATGCTGGAAATGGACAACTACCATAGCAGAACTACGGAGCCCATCATTAACTTTGTTTAGTATAAAGGTTGATGGAAGAAAATAGTAAGAACGCCTAGCTTCAGCCTGTTCTCCACATCACTCAACTTTGGATTTTAAAGGAAACTACAGCTAACAGCAGAGGACAAAAGAGTCCTGTTCCGTGGGTTTCAGCAATTTTTACCAAAGGTTTACAGAGGTGTGAACTTTTGATGGTTTTGTAGGATGGCGCCCTAACCTCTGGGCAACCAACCTGGCTGAGTCATCTAGTTTATCAACTTTTCCATCGAAATCTGGTGATGGCG
>JAAUUR010000459.1 GCA_012031045.1 Leptolyngbyaceae cyanobacterium SM2_5_2 | reverse complement strand
GATAGGCTTCGTCAATCAGCTCTTTTCTAGCCTCAATGGCCACCATCTGAAAATCGGCGCCGGGGCAGTTGCAAGCCGCGATCGCGATGGGCCTGCTGAAGCTGTTCACCCGTGGCCTGGATGGGCAACCCCAAAATTCGGTAGTAGTCCAATGGAATATGCACAGCTCATGTCCCCAGCAGCAAACTCACCCGAAATAGTAGCTAAAAAGCCCCAATCCAGATCTCTAAACCCGACAGTTTAAGCCAATGGAGTCGTGTAACTAGGTGGATTATGGCCCTAAACGCCCCACGGTTCAACCTGATCACCAGCAGGCAACCCTCGCCAGTGCTGGCCACCAGGGGGTTAGCCAGGAACCCAGCTACCTACTCAGGTGGCTAATCTCCCTAACTAAAGAAAATCCAGCCCGTTTTAGCCCGCCTCAGAAATAGACTTAAAGGTAGGATTTATATCATAGACGCTGGCAAATGACCAGGGGGAACTCTGTCCTATTTACTAACAATTTGCTCACAATTCCCTAACGGTTCACCCCCTGTAGGACATTTCAAGAACTGTACAGCCCTCGGTATGATAGGAGCAGTTTGCCTATCCCCGACTAGTTGCCTACCGGGGGGGACTTTTCGGTATAGTCAACTGTTGGACATCGCGATGTAGGACCCAGCAAGCCCATGGTTCAGGAACGAACATTACCCCAATTTCAGGCTCCCATGGCCCAGATCAGCGCTGACGAAGGGCTGATTCTCTACGAGGATATGATTCTGGGGCGCTTTTTTGAAGACAAGTGCGCCGAAATGTACTATCGGGGCAAAATGTTTGGGTTTGTGCACCTCTACAACGGCCAAGAAGCCGTTTCCAGTGGGGTAATCAAGTCCCTACGTTCGGATGACTATGTGTGTAGCACCTACCGCGACCACGTCCATGCCCTCAGTGCTGGGGTGCCACCAGAGCAGGTGATGGCTGAGCTATTTGGCAAGGAAACAGGCTGTAGCCGAGGGCGGGGCGGATCCATGCACCTGTTCTCTAGCGAGCATAATTTGTTAGGCGGCTTCGCTTTTATTGGCGAAGGTATTCCGGTGGCGCTGGGGGCGGCGTTTCAATCGCGCTATCGCCGCGATGCCCTGGGCCAGACCGATGCTGACCAGGTAACGGCCAGCTTTTTTTGGCGATGGCACCACTAACAACGGCCAGTTCTTCGAGTGTCTGAACATGGCGGCCCTGTGGAAGCTGCCGATTCTCTTTGTGGTGGAAAACAATAAGTGGGCGATTGGTATGGCCCACGAGCGAGCCACTTCTCAGCCGGAGATTTATCGTAAGGCGGCGGTGTTTGGCATGCCGGGGGTTGAAGTTGATGGCATGGATGTACTGGCGGTGCGAGCGGCGGCCCAAGAAGCCGTGGCCCGCGCCCGCGCCGGAGAAGGCCCCACGTTGATTGAGTGCCTCACCTATCGCTTCCGGGGGCACTCCCTGGCTGACCCCGATGAACTGCGCTCCAAGGCTGAGAAAGAAGCCTGGCTGGCCCGTGACCCGATTAAGCGCTTTGAAGCCTACTTGCTGGAGCACGATTTGGTAGGCGAGGAGACGCTAAAGGGGATTCGCGATCGCATCCAGACCCAGATTGACAACGCCCTCACCTTTGCAGAAGAAAGCCCTGAACCTAGTCCGGAAGATTTGTACAAGTACATCTTCGCCGATAGCTAGGCAGCCTTTCCTGGGGTTGCCTGACCTATCCAACCTCATCCGAGTATGGCAGCCAGGGCGTTTTGCTCTTTGCTTTTGTCTCCCCTTTAAGTTCATTCAGTTACTAAACCCATGGCAGAAACCCTAATGTTCAATGCCCTGCGCGAGGCCATCGACGAAGAAATGGCCCGCGACGAAACCGTCTTTGTGCTGGGCGAAGATGTTGGCCACTACGGCGGCTCCTACAAAGTGACTAAAGATCTCTACGACAAGTACGGTGAACTGCGAGTCTTGGATACACCCATTGCAGAAAATAGCTTCACCGGCATGGCCGTTGGCGCAGCCATGACTGGCCTGCGGCCTATCATTGAAGGCATGAACATGGGCTTTTTACTGCTGGCTTTTAACCAGATCGCCAACAACGCTGGCATGTTGCGTTATACCTCTGGCGGTAATTTTAAAATTCCCATGGTCATTCGTGGCCCCGGCGGGGTGGGGCGGCAGCTAGGGGCCGAGCACTCCCAGCGGCTAGAAGCTTACTTTCAGGCGGTTCCCGGTCTTAAGATCGTCGCTGTTTCCACCCCATACAACGCCAAGGGGCTGCTCAAGTCGGCGATTCGCGACGATAATCCAGTACTCTTCTTTGAGCACGTGCTGCTCTACAACCTCAAGGAAGATTTACCGAATCATGAATACCTGGTGCCCCTGGACAAGGCAGAAATTGTGCGGACTGGGAAAGATGTCACCATTCTCACCTACTCGCGTATGCGCCACCATGTGATGCAGGCCGTTAAGGGGCTGGTAGACAAGGGCATTGACCCGGAGGTGATTGACCTAATTTCTCTCAAACCCCTGGATTTTGATACCATTACGGCCTCCATCCAAAAGACCCACCGGGTGATTATCGTGGAAGAGTGCATGAAAACCGGCGGCATTGGTGCTGAAATCGTCGCCTCTATCAACGACCGCTGCTTCGATGAACTGGATGCGCCGGTGGTGCGGCTGTCCTCCCAGGACATTCCCACCCCCTACAATGGCAAGCTCGAAAGCCTGACCATTGTGCAGCCCAAACAAATCGAAGCCGCTGTAGAACGCATGGTTGCCCTCAAGGTCTAGCGCGACCATAGGGTGGGCACCGACCACCACAAAAACTCAGGGTCAGTCAGTAGGGTAGGCACGGTCCACCAGCCAACAGTAGAGTGGTCGCCCACCACAAAAACTCAGGGTCAGTTAATCATTCAGGGCAGCACCCCCCCGCCTCAGTAGGAAGAACGGTAATGGCAAAGTATCAAGCATGGTTAGGACTGATTCTGGCGCTCACCATCGCCGCCGTAGTCATCATCACCCAATTGCCGACCCGCCTGGGCCTAGACCTGCGGGGTGGCTCTCAGCTGACGCTTCAGGTCAAGCCTACGGCGGCTATTCCCAACATCACTGAGCGGGAAATGGAAGCGGTGCAGAGCGTGGTGGAAGGCCGAGTTAATGGCCTGGGCGTGTCTGAAGCCGTTGTACAGCAGCTTGGCAATGACCAACTGCTGGTGCAGTTGCCTGGCATTAACGATCCCCAGCAGGCTGAGCGAGTTTTGGGGGGTACCGCCCAACTGGAATTTCGGGCGCAAAAACCAGGCACCGAGAGCCAGCTGGCCATAGAAAATCAAGTTTTACAGGGGCATCTAGCGGAGCTAGCGGCGCTCCAGGCCACCCTACCTGAGACAGGTGCTTTAGAGGCCGAAACCGAGGCTCGCTTGGAGAAAATTCAGGCCGATATTAAAACTAGTGAAACTGCCATCAGTGACCTGTTTGAGCCCAGCCAACTCACGGGCGACAAGCTCACCGATGCCCTGGCCCGCCCCACCACCGGCACCCTCTGGGAAGTGGTGATTGAGTTCAACAACGATGGATCCAATGAGTTTGCGGAACTAACCCGCTCTGTGGCGGGCACCGGGCGCAGTCTGGGGATTTTCCTGGATAACCGGCTGCTCAGCGGCCCAACTGTGGATGTTCAATACGCTGAAACTGGTATTACT
>JAAUUR010000026.1 GCA_012031045.1 Leptolyngbyaceae cyanobacterium SM2_5_2 | reverse complement strand
TGATCGATATAGAGCGTCACCAGCAGGGCCGTTGCATCTTGCAGGGTGGCGGCCATCAATCTTAGATAGCCGCCGACAGGTGCGTAGAAATTCATCGTTGTCTGCAAACAGGTCTTTCTTACCTTTTTTGTCCAGGTAAGGGGGGATAAAGGTATACAGCTTGTCTCCCTCAATTTTTTGAGGCTCTAAGCGTTGATAATCGGAGCGCCCTAAATTTTTCTCGGCCAACCGGGAGGTAATCACGAGCGCATTAATCGGGGTGGCTTCCAGGGCTTTTTGCATCTGGCTGTAGGTGGCCTCGCTCATTTCTGAGACGTGGTCGAGAATGACCAGCACCCGTCGCTGCCGCAGCAGGGCGTCTAGCAGTTCATCGGTAATAAAGTTATTATCCGCATTGAGGGGCAACTGTCCGCGAATGGCTTTGAGCAGCGGCTTGTCGTTGAGTTCTTGCTCAATCAACACGGGCAGCATTTTGTGCTGGCAAAGGGTTGGGGGTTTAGCTTCGCCTGCTTCAGGCAGACCCAGCCCCCAGCGGGCAATCTGGCAGGCAAAGCTGGTTTTGCCAATGCCCCCTTCGCCCACGATCAGCAGGGTGGCCGGTGAGCGGCTGAAGAGAGGGTTAAGCTGGCTGGGCGTGAGTTGGTCGATGGGTTCATCATCCAGCTTAATTTGAATGGGAATGTGGATTTTTCGGTCTTTGACGGTTTGCAGACTTAAAAAACTTTTTTTGGGTATCCGTTAAGTGCCCAGCTACCCAGGCATCCAGCACCCTGGGCTGGTACTTCAGCCACAGCAGCAACCCCAGGGGCACCTCCCAACTAGTATTGGGGATTTTGAACTTGCCTGGCAGGTAGAGCAACAGCCGGGGTTTAACCAGCAGTACAACACCGTAAGCAACGGCTAGTGCCACTACGGTGGCGGTTCCCTTAGCTAAAACTTGATTTTCTTCCAGCCAAGCCTCCAGGCCGCTTGGGGTTGGCTGATTAGGGGCCGCCGGAGCCTGGGCCATCAGGCCAGGAGCAAGTGGTAAAACATCCATGGGTAGTGCCACCGCCGATGAGCCTGACAGCAGGAGCACGCCGCTCCAAAAACTTTGCCTAAGAGCCAGCACCCAGGTTCGATCACCCATGAAAAAATAGTGTTAGCAGGAGAATTTCTAACTCAGTTTACTGAATTCAAGCCTGAAGCGCACCAAGAATCCCCTAATGCAACTTTTCTCCTAGCTCCTAGCTCCTAGCTCCTAGCTTCTAGCTCCTAGCTCCGAGATCCCCCTGCTCTCCCAGCATTTCCTACAAAATCTTATCCAACCCGTAGATTAGCGACTTCAGCGCCATTACCCGCCGAATGCAGAGCAGCACACCCGGCATGAAGCTGGCTCTGTCGCTGGTGTCGTGGCGTAGGGTGTAAAGCTGCCCCGGTGCCCCAAAGAGAATTTCTTGGTGGGCAATCAACCCTGGCAGCCGCACACTGTGGATGTGAATGCCCGCCGGGGTTTGACCGCCCCTGGAGCCGGGGATGGTTTCGGTTTCCTTTACCAGGGGAGCGTTAAAGGATTTTTGCGCCTCCGCCAGCATTTGAGCCGTTTGCACAGCTGTGCCGCTGGGGGCATCGGCCTTTTGGTTGTGGTGCAGTTCGATAATCTCCACGTGGTCAAAGTACTGGGCGGCTTGCTGAGCGGCCTGCTGCATCAGCACTACCCCAATGGAAAAGTTGGGAATGACCAAACAGCCCATGCTGGCCTTATCGGCAAACTCCGCCAGGTCGCGAATTTGCCCCGCGCTGAGGCAGTTGTACCCACCACTGGACGCACACCGTAGGCGATCGCCGCCCGCACCGACTCATACACCGTATCGGGATGGGTGAAATCCACCATCACCGCCAGTCCCTGGCTCTGGGCCATCACCAGAGTAGCCTCCAGGTCACTCATCACGGGCACTTCCAGTGGTGAAACACCAATTACCTCGCCAATGTCTTGGCCGACCAGGTCGGGCTTTTTGTCGATGGCTCCCACCAGGGTCATATCTTCGGCTTGGGCAACGGCTTTGATGACTTCGCGGCCCATTTTGCCGCAGGCCCCGTTGACAACGACGGGATGGTAGTTTGGGAGGTCATGGAGGTGGGGGAGAGAGGGAGATGGTGGGAGAGGGTTACTGGAGTTTGCGTTCCAGGGATTTGAGGTATTCGGTATTAACGCCGGATTCGCGGGGCAGGGCAATTTTGCCAGTGCGGGCTACTTCACGCAGGCCAAAGCGGTTGAGCACTTGCAGAATGGCCACCATTTTGCCGGGGTCACCCACGACTTCCAGAGTAAGCGAATCTTCTGACACGTCTACCACCCTGGCACGAAAGATTTGGGCCAGTTCAATCACCTCAGAGCGGTTAGAGCTGGTGGCGTTGACTTTGAGCAGCATCAGCTCACGCTCTACGCAGGGAGTATCCGTTACGTCGTTGACTTTAATAACGTTGATGAGTTTGTAGAGCTGCTTGGTAAGCTGCTCAATCACCAGGTCATCCCCCGGTACCACCATCGTGATGCGTGAAATGCCGGGTTTTTCCGCCGGGCCAACGGCCAAACTTTCAATATTGAAGCCCCGCCGAGCAAAGATGCCCAGCAATGCGCGTTATGCACACCCGCTTCGTCTTCTACCAGCACCGAGAGGGTGTGCTTAATGGCCTGGGCAGCAGGAGCAGCAAGGGAGACAGCAGCAGTGTTAACCATAGGACGCAGGGTTGCAGTGAGTTGAAAATGGCGATGGCTCTCGAACCATAATCATACCCTGAAAACTTTATTGAAAGGGGCTTACCCCTCGACGGCTTCAATAAACAGAGACTCAAAATCAAACTGTTGGAGATACTTTTGGGCAGGTTGGCGATGAAGTGACATCTTAGGTTAACTCAAGCAGGGTTCAAGCCAGTAGGAAAGTTAGGATCAAACAGTTGCTCGGATGTATAGGGGCAATTCTCAGGCAGATCTCCATAATCTAAAGGAGTTTCCTTGACTATCAAGTCCAAACCAGCTTCGTGAGCATGGGCAACCGCTTCTATCAAATAGGGCTTGAGGCTAGGGTTTTCCTTCAGGAGTTGCAAAATTTCTCGCCGTTGCTCACGAATGGTTGCTCGCCAGCTTTTACTGCGCTTGTCGGGTTGGGAGTCCCACTTTAAAGGTGCCCAATCAAAACGCCGAGTCGGTTTCTAAGTTCTTGACGCTGTTGTTTTCCCAACGACTCAATTTCCTCCACCAAATTGGTAATATCTAAATGCTTAAGATCCCCCTCTCTGAGCAACGTTGACTGCTCTAAAGTCCAAGCGTAAAAATCGGTTTCATAGAGATTGGATGGCATCTTATCCTCCCTTGACTTGACTCTAATTTAGCCTCTAAATAATCCCATCAAACAGATGCTCTGCGCTCCGTCTCGCCGTTCCCCTGGGTTGATGACACACAGGGCATCGTGCTCCCGCAGAAATATCACCAGTTTTGCTAACGGCTCACCACTGATGCCTGCTTTGAATTCTCGGTTCAGGCGGGCGATCGCATTTTGCTTCATTGGGTGCTGGTTGATCTCCTCGATCGCTACAGCAATCCCTAGGAGGCTACCGGCTCAGCATCGCGCTGGGGGTGGATGGCTTTTTGCCCTTGCAGGGTGGCATAGAGCCGGTTGAGGGCATGCAGGTAGGCATGGGCCGAGGCTACCACGATGTCGGTATTGGCGGCGTGGCCTGAAAAAACTCGATCGTCGTGGCGAATGCGAATGGTGACTTCGCCCAGGGCATCGATGCCAGCGGTAACGGACTGCACCGAGAACTCAATCAGTTGGTTGGGGATATCCACCACCCGGTTGATGGCCTTGTAGACCGCATCCACTGGGCCAGTGCCAATGGCCGCATCCATGAGTTCCTGGCCGTCTGGGGTGCGAATGGTGACGGTGGCGGTGGGCCTGGAGTTATCGCCACAGGACACCTGCACCAGGTCAAGATGGAAGTGCTCTGGAGACTGCTGGGTTTCGTCGTTGACGATGGATTCGATATCCCAATCGGTAATTTCCTTTTTTTTGTCGGCCAGTTCCTTGAACCGCAAAAAGGCGCGGTTGAGGGCCTGGTCATCCAGCTCGTAGCCCAGCTCTTGCAGACGGGTGCGGAAGGCGTTGCGGCCTGAGTGCTTGCCCAGCACAATCTGGTTATCGGTCAGGCCGATGGACTGGGCATCCATAATTTCGTAGGTGAGCTTGTTCTTCAGTACCCCATCCTGGTGAATGCCCGACTCGTGGGCAAAGGCGTTGGCACCCACAATGGCCTTGTTGGGCTGCACAAACATCCCGGTCAGGTTGGAGACCAGGCGTGAGGTCTTGTAGATTTGGCGGGTGTCGATGTTGGTAAGGGGTGCTTCCGACTCGGCAGGTCGCCCAAAATAGGGATTGTAGAAGGCGCGACGCACGTGCATGGCCATCACCAATTCTTCCAGCGCCGCATTACCGGCCCGTTCGCCAATGCCGTTGATGGTGCATTCCAACTGGCGGGCACCGTTTTTCACCGCCTCTAAAAAGTTGGCGACGGCTAACCCCAAATCGTTGTGGCCGTGGACAGAAATCACCGCCTGGTCAATGTTGGGGACGTTTTCTTTGATGCCGCGAATTAAGCCGCCAAATTCCGAGGGAGTCAGGTAGCCTACCGTATCGGGGATGTTGACGGTGGTAGCCCCCGCCGCAATGGCGGCCTCCAACACCTGGTAGAGAAACTCCGGGTCAGAACGACCGGCATCTTCTGGGGAAAACTCCACATCGTTTGTAAAGGTTTTGGCATAGGCCACCATCTCCGGCGCAATGGCCAGCACCTCCTCCCGGCTCTTGCGCAGCTTATACTGCATGTGAATGTCTGAGGTGGCGATGAAGGTGTGGATGCGCCCCTTTGCCGCCGGTTTGATAGCTTCCCCAGCCCGCTCAATGTCGGCTCTGGTGGCGCGGGCCAGACCACAGATAGTAGGGCCATCCACTGTGCCCACCTCGCGGGCAATTTTCTGCACCGCCTCAAAATCTCCAGGGCTGGCAAAGGGGAACCCGGCCTCAATGATGTCTACTCCTAGCCGAGCTAGCTGCCGCGCAATGATCAGCTTCTCTTCCACATTCAGGGTAGCGCCAGGGGACTGCTCACCGTCCCGTAGGGTGGTATCAAAGATTAAAATGCGGTTTGGGCTAGACGGGTTACTCATGGCGACTCCCACAAGGTAGAAGAGGATTTACTAAGGGGTACTCTAGCCAGGCTTTTGCAGCCGATTGGGGGCTGGTAAGCGGCAGAACTGAGCTTGGATTAGGGCTAGATAATGGTATCTATCCTTACTATTTTAGGGCAGAAAGTCGGATTCGCTATGACTTAGCGGCGACGATTTTAAGCATTCGTTGACATAAAATCCTAAATCCCGCAATTCCGCTGGCACCCCTGGATAACGTCAGCTACGGCAATGGCGTTGTTCCATATTTACTCAGATACCCAGGGAGCCCTGTCATCTAATCGGTTCAGGACAGCGCCAAAATTTGAGGGTCAGCAAGATTGTGATAAACCCGGGCAAGAATTCAATATCGGGGCTCATCGCTCAACTCGTAGATTAAAACCATCGCAGTTGATTAAGGATGCTCAACCATGACATTACAATCTCGCCTCTGGGCCATTTCACTGGTTGTTTTAGGCAGTGCTGCCGCTCTCACCGCCCATGCTACCGCTACTCCAATGCCCCTCCCCCAAAAATTAGATGCAACCGTGCTGAGCCAGCGCCGCATTCTACAGCCAGGCATCAACCGAGTCACATTTCAGAGCGAAGGTGAAACATTGGTGGGCAATCTCTATCTGCCTGCTAGCTATAAACCGGGGGACAAATTAGCGACAGTCATTGTGACGGGTGCTTGGATGACGATCAAAGAGCAAATGTCGGCCGTATACGCTCAAAAATTAGCTGACCAAGGCTATGCAGCGCTGGCATTTGACTTCCGCTCCTGGGGTGAAAGCGGTGGTGATCTACGCAGTTTTGAGTCTCCTACTGTCAAAATTGCGGACATTAAAAACGCCGTGTCTTTTCTGCAAACGGTAGAGGCCGTGGATGCAAACCGAATTGCTGGATTGGGCCTCTGTGCAGCGCTGGCTATATGGCCGTAGCTACGGCAGAAGACTCTCGGATCAAGTCGCTGATAACCGTTGCGCCGTGGATTCACGATCCGGCCATTTTGAATGAGATATACGGCGGTCAGGAGGCCATTCAAAACCTAATTGCGACTGGACGTGCAGCCGCAGAAAAGTTTGAGCAAACAGGTCACGCTGACTATGTGCTAGCCACAAGTCAGACGGATGAAACGGCTGTTATGTATGGCGATATTGATTATTATCAGAATCCCCAACGCGGTGCAATTCCCCAATGGTCAAATCAGTTTGCTGTGGCATCCTGGGCAGAATGGCTGACGTTTAACCCGATGCCTACTGCACAACAGATCGCAGTACCAACGCTATTTATTCACAGTGAGCAGGCGGCCATTCCAGATGGGGCACGTCAGTTCTTTGTAGCCATTCCGGTTCAAGACAAGCAAATGAATTGGTTGAGTAATCGCACTCAGTTCGACTTCTACGACCAAGAACAAACGGTGAATGAGTCGATTGCCTTAATTGTCGATCATCTCAAGTCAACACTCTAACAATCCCTATTTTCAATTCCCGCAGTGTTTTCGGCATTAGCCATTAACGGGATGAACTAGAAAGATTTCATCAGGTTTTCAGGCTGAATTTACCTCAGATTTTACCAACGTCGCATCTTTTATCGCAACATCCTTAATTCAAGGAATTACCATGTCATTCTCTCGTCGTCATATTCTCTCGGTTGGGGCAACCGGACTTGCTGCTGCCATGGCCACTGCCCCCAAATCCTTAGCCCAGACTCAGCAGCCTGTGGCCCCTGCTATCACGGTCAATCTCCAGGGTGCCTCTGCAGACAAGGTTGTTTTGATTACCGGCGCAACTTCGGGAATCGGCAAAACAACGGCTGAGGCCTTTGCCAGTCAGGGAGCCAAGGTTTTCTTCTGTGGTCGGCGTGAAAATTTAGGCGCACAGGTGGAACAAGGGATTCGGGCCATGGGCGGAGAAGCCACCTATAGGCGGGCAGATGTTCGCAATGCTAGAGAGATGCAAGCGTTTGTGGAGGCTTGTGTGGCCAAGTATGGGCGGCTGGATATTGCCTTCAACAATGCTGGAATTGATTATCCACCCGCTCCCACCGCAGATACTAAAGTTGAAGAATTTGATGATCTGATGAACACCAATGCGCGCGGCGTTTTTCTCGGCATGAAATACGAAATCCCTCACCTGCTCAAGACGGGTAAGGGAGTCATCATCAACATGGCCAGTATTGGTGGGCAGCGTGCCTTTCCCAATATCATTGGCTATGGAGCGAGCAAGGCGGCGGTGATTCACATGACCAAAATGGCCGCGCAAGAATATGGCACACTGCGCATCAATGCGGTTTCGCCGGGCACAATTAATACTCCTATGCTCGACCGGGTCAAGCGAGATTGGCAAGTGACTGAAGAACAACTCGTTGCCCCCTATCCGATGCAGCGAGTCGGGCAAGCCAGCGAAGTTGCCAACCTGGTTCTGTGGCTCGCTTCTGATGCCGCCTCCTATATTTCCGGTGGTCAGTTCAGTGTTGATGGTGGCGGGCTGGGCTAAGGTTCCTATCCCACTATCTACGGATCGTTCATTGTCCTAAATTCAAGGAGTTTTTATGGCTTTAAATACTTACTACACCCTCGGCAAATCGGGATTGCGCGTCAGCCGTTTGGCACTGGGTACGATGACCTTTGGTACCGAATGGGGCTGGGGCGCGGATGAAACATCGGCCCGCCAATTGTTTAATGCCTACGTGGATGCGGGTGGAAATTTTGTCGATACTGCTGATCTCTACACCGGAGGAACTAGCGAAGCCTGGTTAGGCCAATTCATTGCAGAACGGAACCTGCGCGATCGCATGGTGATTACAACCAAATTCACCTACAATGCTGAACCTGGAAATCCCAACGCTGGCGGCAATGGACGCAAGAATATTCTGCGGGCAGTGGAAGGTTCGCTACAACGATTAGGAACGGATTACATTGACCTCTACATGCTCCACACTTGGGATACCATTACGCCGGTTGAAGAAGTGATGAGAACGATGGATGATTTAGTTCGTTCTGGTAAAGTGCGTCATATTGGATTGAGCGATACGCCCGCCTGGTATGCAGCACGAGGGCAAACCTTAGCAGAATGGCGAGGCTACGAGCCGCTATCTGCCTTACAGCTTGAATACTCGTTGGTAGAACGCAATATTGAGCAAGAGTTTGTATCGCTGGGGACCGAACTGGGCATGGGCATCATGGTGTGGAGTCCCCTAGCCAGTGGATTGCTCAGCGGCAAGTATAAGCCCAGCGAAAGCGGCTCCACAGGCGCAGGACGGCTGGCAACGATGCAAGGAAGCTCTAATCCAGGCTTTCAGAAGTTTAGCGATCGCAACTGGAAAATTGTTGGCGAATTAGAACGGGTGGCTCAGATCCTTGATCGCAGCATGGCTCAGGTTGCCATCAATTGGACGGCTAATCGCCCCGGCATCGCATCCGTGATTATTGGCGCTACAAAACTCTCTCAATTGGAAGATAATCTCAAGGCATTAGACTTTGAGATTCCCTCTGAACTGAAGCAGCGCTTAGACGAAGTTAGCCGTCCTGCTGTCCAGTTTCCCTATAGCTTCTTTGGCGATGAAATCCAAGGCATGATTCATGGCGGTGTCACGGTTGGCGCTAAGCCTGTTGGCTATATTCTAAACCAATTAATTCAGTCTTCTGGGGCTGGTGTTTCCTAACGTTAGGCTGACTAATATGGAACTTAAAGCTAATGTTCAATCCAGAGCCAATCTGCCAGCAAACCTGAGCTTATGGCAGGATGGGTCGAGCGTGAGGCTGGCGCTTTCAAACTATCAGGAGCCGTCTCTTTCTCTCTCCAATCCTGCCCCTTCGCCTCTAACCCTTAGCGTCAACTTGCTCGACTGTTCTCACGACGCACCTTTTGCGGCATTGGCAAATGGAGCCGCCTCAGTTATAACTCCGCTAGATTAGAGGGCATCTCGAAATTGTTTTGGAGTCATGCCGACATGTTTACGAAACTGTGCTGTGAAATGGCTCTGGCTAGAAAACCCGGTTTGATAGGAAACTTCAGCTACTGAAAGGCGCTTGACCGAAAGTAATATCTTCGCGCGTTCAACCCGACGACGCAAAATGTAGCGGTGAGGCGGCTCCCCCACGGTCGCCTTAAAGGCACGAGCGAAGTGGAATTGGCTCATCGGAATTAGTGCGGACAGGGTGGCGATCGCCAAATCCTCGGCCAAATGCTCTTCGATGTAGTCCTTCAGTTGCTTGAGCTTTAAACCCTCTAAAGCCGCAGCTGCAACGGTGGGTGAAGTGAGTTTCTGGGTATGATTTCTGAGCAGATTCACCGCCAACAAATTTCGTAGCGATTCTACATACAAATTGCTTGCTAATCCGCCGCTCAGCACCTCGGCCTTTAACAATTGCGCCACATGGAGAATGGTTGGATCTTGGAAAATAACGCGATGTTCAACCTCTGGGGCTGAAGATAACCCATGCTCGACAGCGATCTGCCGTAATAAAACTGGATCAAGGGACAGGTTGACATACTCACTCGGCTTGGCTCTGTGATGCCAAACAAATTTTCGCCCTCCGTATAGAAATATGCTACCTGCGGGCAAGGTGGTACTCTGGGACTGCCCATCCACTGACCAGACGACGAGATCGTGGGGTTCAAACGCAACACTAATAACGTGTTGCGGCATGGCAAAATCAAACTCGCCAACGGCATCTAGCCGTCCATACTCGACCTGCAAGCCATTCCACCCGTTTTTCAAAACCGTTGCAGAGGGTTGCAACATAAGAACTTGCAAAGCATTAATTTAATGTTTATCTATGCTAGCTGGACAGTCAAACACTCCGTCAGATTTCGTGCCCTACACGTATCAAAATCCTCTATGGTAAGTATTAGTAACTTGAAGGTTTGGCACCTGGATAAGCTCACAAAGACTATGGCTGTGCCCATTGCTTGAATTTTGGGCCGATGGGGGCTTTCAAGGCTGTGTTGTGGCAACCTGGCTAGTATGGGGTAGCAACTCGCCGGGAGTGACGCGTGTCTTTGGAATGGCTAGAGAAGGCGATGCCAGGGCGATTGCCGCTCTCCTTAACCAGAGCTTGAAGCCCAAAGGCATTACGGTGCGGGCGGGGCGTTCTCATGTAGGCAAGTCGTCACGGCGGTGATGTGGTCTGGGTAGCGTCATTCTAATGGCCAAGGGGTGGATGAACGCTAGGTGTAGGATTTTCTTTTTTAATCACATGGCTTGGGATTGGGAAATAGCCGGCATGGCGGCCATACAAATGTACTGAAAATGACTCAGAGTGTTGATGCCGCGCTGCAACTTGCCGCCAGCCTGCCCCAAACGGAGCTGATAAGGCGCTGTCAGTGTAGCCCCATCGGCAAATGCCTTCCCAATGCGTTCTATATCCACCAATCCACCCTGCCATCCCTAGATAACGCCCTGCGGCACCAAGAACAGTACGCCCGTCGCCTGCTGAAAAAAGAGCTGCCCTTTACCCTGGTCAAGTTCCACTTCGACCAACCGAAACTCTCTTACCTCTACTACCCCGAGTTCGACACCGAACCTCACCCCCTGCTCCGCACCAGCACCATCGTCGATTGGGTCACAGGCACCGTCGAACCCGCGACTACAGCGACGCCCCCAACCCGCCGCTGCTCCACCGCAAAGAAACTTTCATCACCCCTGACCATCCCCACTACAGCCGCTTCGCCCATCTCACCCAGCAGCAGGTCGCCATGGGCCTGCTCGACAACTCCCGCGAGATTGGCACCCACCTCAACTGGGAACGCCGCCTCACCCAGCAGGGCATCGAAATCCACAACCACGCCTTGGCCTGTCCAATCAAGTCTGCTCAACAGGCCAAGCCAAAGATTCAGCGGCACAAGGCTGCGATCGCCCGCGTCACCGCCTCCAAACCCGTCCGCCTCGCCGTCGAAGCGGGCCTCTTTCCGCCCGATACCACCTACTTCGACTACGGCTGCGGCCACGGGGCCGACATCGAATATATCCACCGCCTAGGGCTCACCAGTTCCGGCTGGGATCCTCACTTTCGCCCCGATATTCCCCATGCCCCAGCCGACGTGGTCAACCTCGGCTACGTCATCAACGTCATTGAAGACACGGGGGAACGGCGCGAAGCCCTGATCAACGCCTGGAGCCTGGCTCAAAAAGTCCTCATCGTCGCCGCCCAGGTGCTGATCGATGACAGAACCAGGGGCGTGATCGCCTACGGCGACGGCATCATCACTAGCCGCAACACCTTCCAGAAATACTACGAGCAAGAAGAACTCAAGGCCTACATTGACCAGGTGCTGGGGGTAGATGCCATCCCCGTGGCCCTGGGCATCTACTTCGTCTTCCGCGACGAGGCCCAGTCCGAGGCCTTCCGCGCCTCCCGGTTCCGCTCCCGCGCCACCGCTCCCCGTATTCGCCTCAAAGTCAGCAAGTTTGAGGAATACCGCGATCGCTCCAGCCGCTAATGGACTTTTACACCGATCGCGGTCGGCTCCCATCGGTGGAAGAACTGGGGACGCAGGAGCTGACATCCCTGCAAGAGATCTTTGGCAGCATCAAGCGAGCTTTTACGGTCGTGCTGCAAGCGACCGATGTGGGGGAATGGGACGAAATCGCCGACAAACGCCGCAATGATCTACTTGTCTACCTGGCCCTCAGCCACTTCGGCCACCGCCCCAAGTTCAAAGACCTCTCGCCCCAGCTTCAGCAGGACATTAAAGCCCTGTTTGGCAGCTACCAGCAGGCCTGCACCGCCGCCGACCTAATGCTGATGAGCCTGGGCCGCATGGACTTAATTGCAGAACGCTGTCGGCAGAGTGCAATCGGCCAGCAGCGCCCCAACTCCCTTTGGGTACACGTGTCGGCCCTCGACCAACTCGACCGCTGCTGCGCCTCTACGAGGCTGCGCCTCCCGCACCATTGGCCGTCCCGAGGAAGCCACCGTGGTGAAGTTCCACGTTCAAAAGCCCCAGATCACGTATTTGGCATTTCCAGAATTTGATAGAGAGCCGCATCCAGCACTGAAGACCAGTATGGCGATCGCCCTTCAGGATCTCTATATTCGCTACCGCGACTACGACCCCGACAACCCACCCCTACTGCACCAAAAAGACCAGACCCTTGCATCCGACTATCCCAGCTACGCCAAGTTCGCCAAGCTCAGCCAGCAGGAGCAAAATGGGGCTTGCTCGATGATGTGAAGGTCATTTTTGACCGTCGGGGTTGGGAGCGGTGTCTACTTGACCACGGGGCCGAGCTGCAAGGGCACCGGGTCGTTTGGCGAAAGGATGCTAGCGACGAGCAGAAGCAGCAAGTACAATCCAGGCTCCGGTCGCAGGTAGCCAGGGGGAGTGCTGATGCTTGAGGTGGAGAAAATTGGAGCGTTGGCCCAAGCCTATAGCCCGCAGGAGCTGATGGCAGCCCTGGTCTGGCAGCGTCGCTTCAACCGATTCGACGGGTCAGTGGTGATCACCGACCTGGCCCAGCAGCCCCATCTGAGGACTGGGAGTTTCGCGAGTACTTTGCCATGCGGCTCCAAGGGCGTCAAAAATGTGCCAGGTTCCAACGACAGATGTGGTCTTTTTTTTCGGCATGTGCAGCCCTTCTAACTGCTCGTAACTTTTGTTAGAATAGCGCTGAAAAATCAGGGCTGTTCCAATGGCTATGGGAAAATTTCGGGAAAGTTGGGGAGTTGAGTAGAATTGAGAGGGGTCTTTTGCCTGTTGCAAAATTTCGGATAGACCCTTAGAACACCTGACTCCTTGAGGAATTCGCCCGCTATGGTGTCCGTCACGCCATCTCAAGTCCATCGGTGGACCCGCCATGAATACCATCGGCTGGCCGAACTCGGTTTTTTTGAGGGCAGACGAGTGGAACTCATAGAGGGTCAGGTGATCGATATGGCCGCGATGAGAAGCCCCCATGCTGTGGCCATAGACCTGGTAGATGCAGCCCTAAAAGCTTTGTTTGGCAGTGGGTATTACATTCGTCAGCAGAAGCCGTTTGTGGTGAGTGATATTTCGGAACCAGAGCCAGATGTGGCCATAGTAGAGGGTTCGATACGTGACTATACCGATGCTCACCCGACAGCAGCAGCATTGCTTGTAGAAGTAGCGGATACATCTGTCAGCTATGACCGTAGGTTTAAGGGCAGTCTATACGCTAAGGCTGGAGTTGCAGAGTATTGGATTGTGAATCTAGTTAAGCGCCAGCTAGAGGTTTATCGGCAACCTGTTGTGGATGACCAGGCAACTTACGGGTGGCACTATGCCGAAGTCTCAACCTATCAGTCTGGCCAGTCTGTTGCTCCTTTGAATGCAACCGACCAGTGGGCAGCGGTTGAAGACTTACTGCCGTAGTAGAGCAAAAAGCTATGGCGCTCTACCCACCGATTTCTGAACTGTTTGACAACTGGATCAACAACAAGCCCGAAAGCAATCTGGAGCTGATCGACGGTCAGCTGATCGTGGGCAATTCCCTAACCGGGAGTCGGCTCCTGTTAAGGCAGATTCTGCGGGGCTGGAGGGCCGATGTCGCTGTTGCCCTTGCCCCCATCGAAACCTGGCTTCAGGCCCTTGCCGCAGGCTATGGCCTTACTCTTCCTATTTCCTAAGTGGCCCAGCAGAGTTGGTGATTGAAATTTTGATACCGGGGCATGGATCGGCTGACCGCAGCACCAAATTCGATGGGAACGGGTCAATCTGGTCAGCATACCGCTGGTAGGTTTGCGTGCAGGTGCAGAACTCCGCCAGCGTCAAATACTTCCCTAGTCGTCGATTACCCATTGGTTGACTCCATAGGCTCTCTGCCTGGATCCCAGCCACTTACCCATTACCCTACCCCTCCTCCTCGCCCTCAATCTGCATAGCTTTTACACCGCCATTGAACGTATTTTAGAAGACATTGCCAGGCGGGTGGATGGAGCGGTGCCCTCAGGCCCTCAGTGGCATCGCGATCTACTCTCGCAGCTCTCGGTGGAATTTCCAGGCACTCGCCCGGCTGTATTGCAGCATAGCTCTCGCGCTTGCCTGGATGAATACCGGGGGCTACGCCACGTTGTGCGGAAGTTTTCCACAGGCAGGTTTCAGTACAATTCCGTATTTGCTCGTCACTTCCAATACTAAAATTTAGCGGTGTCTTTACTTAAATTCTCTAGTTGTAAAATTTGTGCCAAGCTCTCTAGGCTTAAATCAGCATTAATCTTGTCTTTACCGGCAGTCTGATAGTCTTCTGTGTGTAAACACTGACATTTTGGCTGGCGAGTATTAAAAAGCGGCTAAGCCAGCGGTAGCTATGGAGCTCTCTGTGGTTGTCAGGTTGTTGGGTGCTCACCAGAAAGCAGCTATTGAAAAATAGCTTTAGCATCTGCTGAAAGCTGGCTTGGAGTTCTTTGGGGTTAGCACCGTACACCAACACCCGTTATTTTGCAATTAGGCAGGTAGACCTGTAGAAAATTGGCTGTTTTCTACGGTTAATGGGTGGTGTTTTGCTTAGTTTCTCCTCGGCACCTGAGTTTAGCTATACGAATTCGGGGTTACAGAGTTCACCACACCTTCTTACACTGTATTGACGCATAAGGCAGCAACTCATAATGGCGATTAATTTGACCGGCGCAACTTACATGGAAGACTTTAACTCTCTGGCTAGTACAGGGAGTACAAGTGACATTTTGCCCCCTGGCTGGCTTTTCTTTGAGACTGACGACAATGCCGACACCACCTATCGCATCAACAATGGCAGTTTGGCCACTGGCGATACCTACAGCTACGGGGCTACAGACAGCAGCGAACGCGCTTTTGGCACTCTGGCATCGGGCTCTTTGGAGTCCACCATTGGGGCACGGTTTGTTAACAATACCGGTAGCACCATCACTGGATTGAACATTAACTTCATCGGTGAGCAGTGGCGCAGCAGCACCATCACTCAAAATCAGTTGACGTTTTCCTACCAAATTGGCGCAACGGACTTAAACAGAGGAACTTGGACAGCCTTTACGGGGCTGAACTACGTTGGCGCACTACCCGTAGCCACCAATGGAGCGCTGGATGGCAACGCCAACACCACGCCTGTTAGCGGCGAAATTACCGGGTTAAACGTAGCACCGGGGCGGGAGATCTGGATCCGCTGGGTCGATGTGAACGATGCTGGCAGTGATGCTGGTCTGGCGATCGACAATTTCTCCCTAACTCCAGTGACTGGGGAGCCCCCCGCTGTACCCACCGTCACCATCGCCGCTACCGATACCGATGCTGCCGAGGCCAGTACCACCGTTGAGCCCGGCACCTTCACCATTACCCGCAGTGGCGACACCACCAACGCCCTGATTGTCTCTTACACCGTAGGCGGTACCGCTACCAACGGTGTGGACTACAATCCCTTATCCGGCTCAGTCACCATTCCCGCTGGGCAGTCCTCCGTTACCTTTACCATTACCCCCGTCAACGATGCTGACGCCACCGAGGGGGACGAAACCGTTAGCCTCACCCTGGTGGATGCGGCGGCCTACGACCTGGGCACCGCTAACAACGCCACCGTCACCATCGAGGACAATACCACCGGGGTTCTGAAAAAAATCAGCGGTATCAAAGGCACTGGGGCAGAAATTCCGGCCTTTGACCCGGCTAGCGATCGCCTGTTCGTCGTAGCTGGCACCACTGTGGAAATCTACAGCATCAGCAACACTGGGGTGCTAACGGCCCTGGGCAATCTAGCCCCTGGCTTTACCCCGCCCGCTGGCATTAACGTGTTGCCCAACAGCGTGGCGGTTAAAAACGGCGTTGTAGCCGTAGCCTATGCCCTGGTGAACGATGCTACCGATGCCCAACAACCGGGCCGGGTGAGCTTCTTCAACGCCGCCGATGGCAGCTTCCTCAACTCGGTAGAAGTCGGCTTTTTGCCTGACATGGTGACCTTCACCCCCGATGGCACCAAGGTTTTAACCGCCAACGAAGGGGAACCCAACAGCTACGGTCAGACTGATTCCTTCGATCCGGAAGGCTCTATCAGCATCATCAACCTGGCGGGTGGAGTGGCTAACGCTACCGTTCAAACCGCTGACTTTAAGGCCTTTGATAGCCAAATTGATGCGCTGAAAGCCGCTGGTGTGCGGATCTTTGGCCCCGGTGCCACGGTAGCCCAAGACTTAGAGCCCGAATACATCGCCTTCTCTGGCGATGGCACCAAGGCTTACGTCACCCTGCAAGAAAACAACGCTCTGGCCATTGTCGATATCGCCACGGCGACGGTCACGGAGATTAAGCCCCTGGGTCTGAAGAACCATAACCTATCGGGTCAGGGCTTGGATGCCAGCGATCGCGATGGCGGCATCAACATCCAAAACTGGCCGGTGTTTGGCATGTACCAGCCCGACGCGATCGCCAGCTACACCATGGGTGGCCAAACCTACTACATCACCGCCAACGAAGGCGACGCCCGCGACTACACGGGCTTTGCTGAAGAGGTACGGGTCGGTGCTAGCAGCTACGTCCTGGATCCTACTGTCTTCCCCAATGCGGCTACCTTAAAGCAGCCCGCCAACCTCGGACGGCTCACCGTCACCAATGCCACAGGCGACATCGATGGCATGGCGACTTTGACCGCATCGACGTGTTTGGCAGCCGCTCCTTCTCTATTTTTGATAGCAACGGCACCCTGGTGTTTGACAGCGGCGACCAGTTTGAGCGCATCACCGCTGAGCAGGTGCCCAGCTTCTTTAACTTCAACGGCAATTTCGCCAACCCTGCCGACTTTGACACCCGCAGTGACAACAAAGGGCCGGAGCCTGAAGGTGTTGTCTTAGGTGTAGTTAACGGTCGTACCTTTGCCTTTATTGGCCTGGAGCGGGTTGGCGATGTGATTGTTTACGATGTCACCAACCCCAACGCCCCTGAGTTCATCGAATACATCAACACCCCAGAGGATATCAGCGTTGAGGGCTTGACCTTCATCTCTGCCGCCGACAGCCCCACAGGTAAGGCGCTACTGGTGACCGCTAACGAAGTTAGCAACACGGTGGCTGTGTTTGAGTTTACGCCACCCCCCGGCCCCACGGCTATTTACGACATTCAGGGCGCGGCCCACACCTCGCCCCTGCTGGGCCAAGCAGTAACCACAAGCGGTATCGTTACGGCAGTGAGCAACAACGGGTTCTACCTGCAAGACCCCACTGGCGACGGCAACATTGCCACCTCCGACGCCATCTTTGTGTTTACCAGCAGCAGACCCACCGTTGCCGTGGGCGATAGCCTGGAAGTGCAGGGTACGGTTTCGGAATTTACCCCTGGCGGGGCTAGCTCCCGCAACCTCTCCACCACCCAAATTAGCAACAATCCCGCCGTTGCCAACCTCACAGTTACCGTGCTGTCTTCGGGCAATCCCTTACCAGCGGCGACGATCATTGGCGCAGGCGGTCGCGTGCCCCCCACCGAAAACATCGACGACGATGCCTTCACCATCTTTGACCCAGTTAACGACGGCATCGACTTCTTCGAGTCGTTAGAAGGGATGCGGGTTACCGCCAATGACCTTAAGGCGGTAACGGGCACTAACCGCTTTGGCGAAATCTTTGGGGTGGTAGACAACGGTGTTGGCGCTACCGGGCTGAGCGATCGCGGCACGCTCAACATTAGCCCTGATGACTTTAATCCTGAACGGGTGCAGCTTCAGTTTGACCGTAACATCTTAGACTTTGCCTTCCCTCAGGTTAATACGGGTGCTTTGCTGGGCGATGTTACCGGCGTCTTGGGTTACGCCTTTGGCAACTTTGAAATTCTGGTTACAGAAGATTTCACTACCAATAATATTCAACCCGGTACGCTACAGCCAGAGGTTAGCGCTCTAGTGGGTGGAGATGGCGAAATTCTGGTAGCCAGCTACAACGTGCTCAACCTTAACCCCGCCGTTGACCCTGTTCGCTTTAATGCGCTGGCTTCGCAAATCATCAACAACCTCAACACCCCCGACATCATTGCCCTGCAAGAGGTGCAGGACAACAGTGGGCCAGTCAATGATGGCGTAACTGCGGCTGACATCACTCTGCAAACCCTGGTAAACGCTATTACGGCTGCCGGTGGCCCCACCTACGCCTTTATTGATAACCCCTTTGTTACCAACAACGCGGGTGGTGGTGCGCCGGGTAGCAATATCCGCAACGCTTACCTGTACAATCCTAACCGGGTTGCCCTGGTTCCAGATTCAGTCAGCGTCCTCGGTAGCCAGGCCCCAGGAGAAGACTTTGCCAGTACCCGTCAGCCACTGATTGCTAGCTTCGTGTTCAACAACGAAACGGTAACCCTGGTCAACAATCACTTCTCCTCTAAGAATGGCAGTGCCCCCATTCTGGGCATAGAGCAACCTTTCGAGGCCCGCCAAGAAGAGCCCACCGTAAATGCCTCGGTAGATCGACGGCAGGCTCAGTCCGAGACTGTGCAGGAGTTTGTCAATGACCTGCTGGGTACTGACCCCAACGCCAACCTGGTAGTATTGGGTGACTTCAACGAGTTTGAATTTGTCTCCCCCGTGCGCGACCTAGACGCTAATACTGGCTTGGTCAACCTAACCGAAACCCTGCCAGAAAATGAGCGGTATACCTTCAATTTCCAGGGTAATTCCCAGTCTATTGACCACATTCTGGCTAGCGGCAGCTTGGCTACCGACGCTGATTTCGATATTGTCAACGTCAATACCGAATTTGCTGAAAATTCGCCATTAGTGGCCAGCGACCACGAGCCCATTTTGGCCCGGTTTACGATTTCGGCACCCAACGTTATCAACGGCACCCCCCGGCGCGATGTGTTGGTAGGTACCGCTGGCAACGACCTCATCCTGGGCAGCCAGGGTAGCGACCGAATCACCACCGGGGGCGGTCGTGATCGCGTAGTTTACACCAGTGTGACCCAGGCCGGTGACACCATCACCGACTTTGCCGTTGGCTTTGACAAGCTCGTCTTCACCGACCTGCTAGATAGCCTCAACTACACCGGCAGCAATCCTATTACCGATGGCATCCTGCGATTTGTCTCTCAGGGTAATAGCAGCAGAACTGTGCTGCAAATTGACCCCGATGGCTTCAGCGGCAACGCCAGAGCCCGCAACTTTGCCACGTTGCAAGGGGTAGATGCGGTAGCCCTTAACAATGTCGATAACTTCGTCTTTTAGGGGGCTTCTTAACTAAAAAGACCTCCGATTTCTTGAAGAAATCGGAGGTCTAAATCACCAAATTCCCTTCTCTTCTTTACAAAGAAGATCCGGTTTCTTGAGGTGCATCAATGAATAATGAATTGTGCCTGTAAACTCCATTTACACTTTGAAATAACCATGACTTCAACCCTACAAAAACTGTCTCTGGCCGCAGGTATAGCGCTTAGCGTTACGGCGATTAATGCTCCCCAAGCCGAGGCAATTACCCTATTTACTTTTGAGGTTGCTCCTGACTCTGGCTCCCTGCTTGGCCAGACCTTTTCTGGTGATTTCAGCTTTGATGATTCTGGCCTGGTTGGCAGTGGCGACGAAACCGTAGCGCTTTCTGATTTCAACTTCAATTTTCTCGGCTTTAATTACACTGAAACCGATGCCTTTGATTCCCTAGCGGTGTTCTTCGATGGCCAATTCCTGGGCATTGAGTACAGCTTTGATGATGGCGATGTGGCTTTTTCCTTCATCCCTGGTTTCTCTGCTGTAAATGAAGCGTCCTTTGCCTATAACATTGCCTCTGGGCCTAACCAGGGTACTGGCTTTGGCGATGTGGACTATAATGTTGTGCCCACCCCCGCCTTACTGCCTGGGCTAGTTGGTATGGGCGCTATGGCACTGCGCCGTAAGCGCGAGAGCGAAGCTAACTAAGCGAAGCTAACTAGACTAAGAACCATAGCGTTGGTCTAGCCAGTCGGGTGACTTTCAACAGCAGCGAGCCTAAACGGTTTCTGCTATGGGTCACCCGACCAGCGTTATAAGCCCCCATGGGTAACGACTTTTATCTACGCCACATGAGCTTAATGATCCATTACCACTTACTCTAACCGCAGGATCTTATCCATCACCACCATCCACTGGTTCGGCGGTTCCGTCGTCAAGGGACGCTCACCGCTAGAGCCAGTATCGGGAGTGGGGACAGGGATCGGCTCGCACCAATCATTGGGGTCGGCATAGCCTCGCGCATGGAGGATTTTGATCACCCGGTCTAACCCGCGCAAACTGCCGGTAGAGCACATGGCGCACTCGTTCGGGGTTGAGGTTGGCGTCGTCCGAACGACGCAGGCGGAAGATTGGATGCGCC
>JAAUUR010000458.1 GCA_012031045.1 Leptolyngbyaceae cyanobacterium SM2_5_2 | reverse complement strand
CGTATCCGAGGGGATAGCACTCTTCCCCACAACTCACGCCCCCGATGGCCCCTTCGACGTCAGCCCTCGGTCGCGACCTGGGGCTGGTGGCAGTGAGTTGGCCCGAGCAGGGGTAGATGGGTAGGGGGTGGATGAGCGGTAAGAGAGCAACCCAGATGCTTCGCACGGCGTTACGATAATTTTCATGACTCGTCACTTTCCCTGCCCTCACCTGAAGGCAACCGTTGAGCTATCCCCCGAAAGAGAACAGCACATTGCCATCACCCACCCAGGCACCCTACCCGACTATCTCGAACAGCTCAAAGAAACCCTCGCTAACCCCGACCAAATCCGCCAGAGCGAACGAGATACATCTGCACTCCTCTTTTCCAAATGGTTCTCATCAATCCGCACTGGGCGGCATATGGTGGTAGTAACCGTCAGCGAAGACAGCATCCCAAGACACTGGATTATCACCGCATACACCGCCCGTAAGCTAGCTGGAGGCAAGGCACTATGACAGAAAAACTAACCTTCCGGTACGACAAGATTGGCGATATTCTCTACATCGACAGATGTCTCCCCTACCCTGAGCAAGAATCTGAGGAAATTGGCGACGAAATGGTAGCCCGCCTCAACCCTACCTCTGGCGAAGTTGAGAATCTTGAAATTCTATTTTTTTCTAAGCGATTGCTGGGGTCAGATTTACTAGAGCTACCTCTAGTGGCTAGCTTAAGACTAGCAGCATCCTAACGGCGACCAATAATACAACTGCTCAGCCTTGTAGGGTGGACAATGCCCACCTTGATTTACGCCGCTTCCCAAGTGCTCTCCAACTCACTTTCTAGAAACAGCGTATCTGGCCCAAAATCTTGCTCGTGAGGCCATTTCATCCCACCAAAAAAAGGTTTCGCCAGCTTGAAATAGGAATCACTCCTTAATTCCTGAAAGATGCCCTTATCTAGGTATGGCGAGGCATTAAACAATCGCACCTCTCCATTATCAAAAAATAGCCTCAGGCAGCTATTAGAAAGAGGTTCTACCCGCACTACCCTTGGAGACATCTTAACCTCCTACCTCAACGGATCAACGAGGTTCTCGTCGCTGTCTACCAACACCGAGAACCCGTAGACAGGCAACGTTTCATCTTAGCGTTTATTCTAGAGGTAATACGACCTAGAGACCTCGCGATGAAAGCTTACGAATTCCGGCCCAGGTCACCCCAGACGGGCAACTCAGGCTGCCAGAAGCCGCCCTAGCCCAGATCAATGGCGAGCAGGTGGTGCGCGTCATCGTCCTCATCCAAGAACCCGTTGATATATCGTCTGAGCCAGCCTGGTCTACCCTGGCTGCTGAGCAATTCTTAGCAGGCTACAGGGCCGAAGACGCCATCTACGACGAAATTGAACTACAGCCTGGCGAGCCCTTCACCCTGCCGCCCGACTGGATCACAGCCCTAGGGGCCGGACGCTGGAAAATCACTCTAGAGCCCGCATCCCCAGCAGACGACGCCTACCCCATTCGAGACCACGGCGCATTCCTAAACAGCTACGCCGCCGAAGACGAGGGGCTCTATGAATACATCACCGGATGAATTTTGGATTGATTAATATAACGGTTTAGGAAATAGCAGCGCCCGAAGTTATAAGGTTTTACGGCATTATCATCAAGGTTTTCTTTGGCGACCACCCACCGCCTCATTTTCACGCTATCTACGGCGAATACAATGCATTAATCAGCATTGAAACATTGGAAACCATTGAAGGTGACCTACCAAGCCGTGCCCAGAAGATGGTAATCGACTGGGCGCAAATGTATCAAAAAGACCTGTTGGCAATGTGGGAAACCCAAGAGTTCCGTAAGCTACCTCCCTTGAAATAACGGTGATGAAAATGAGCTATCCCAAGATTGTTCGAGCCGAAGCAATTGGCGAACACATCATACGAGTTGAATTTACCAACCGAGAGATTAAAGATTACGATATCAGCTCTCTGATCGAGAAACCCATGTTTGCTCCATTACAGAAACCTGCATTCTTTAAAAATTTCAAGATTGAACCGGGTGGCTATGGCATCGTGTGGAATGACGATATCGATATTAGCGAATATGAGCTGTGGATCAACGGTAAGACCGCTTAAATCAATGACGGTAACAAGCCTGGTGCCTCAGGCCGCAGGCTGCCCCACCAGCGATAGAGACGCGATCGGTAGAGAACTCGCCTCAAGTTTGGATAAATCTACCACCTGACTCGCACGATCAATATCCAGACCCACCAAATGCCCCTCTGCATCAAAATCGAGCACAATGCCACGGGCCACCTCTTGAGAGTCAACACTGGGCTGATCTACCCGACTGATATACAGCGAATCGGTTTCAGGATTGTAGTGGAACTTCATAACGGCGGCCCTTAAGTTAGAACCTCAGGAGATGGTCTAAGCTAAAAGGCGATCGGGGCATCTGTATGGGATAGCCACTTTAGGGATAGATCTTTGCCCAAACGTCTCCTAAACAAAAATCTGCCCCGCCACGAGAAGGACTGGTTTAAGGTTCTGTTTCGCGTGCAGGGCTCGGTGATTCCGGCGGTGCTGCCCAGAACGCTGCTCTGCGCCCTGTTTGCTCTACTGGTTTACGGCCTACATCTTCGGGGCTGGCCGGTATCTTCCCCAATTTTGGGTTCTCTGGTACCCAGTCTGGTGCTGGGTTTGCTGCTGGTGTTTCGCACCAACACCTCCTACGAGCGCTTTTGGGAAGGGCGCAAACTCTGGGGCAACGTGGTTAACTTAACTCGTAATCTGGCCCGCAATATGTGGGTGACGATACAGGAAACCCAGCCCGCCGACCGGCAGGCCAAGGAAGCCCATGTTCGTCTGCTGCCCGCTTTTGCGGTAGCTATGAAGCTACACCTGCGCCACCAGCCACCGGATGAAGAATTGGCCAGCTTAATGACCCCAGAGCAGTTTGCCAAGCTCCAGATCATGCATAACCCACCACTGGAAATTGCCTTTTGGCTGGCCGATTATCTGCAAACTCAACAATTCCAGGGCAAGCTCAGTACCTACCAATGACCGCCTGCCTGGACAGTCTCAATGGTCTGGTGGATAGCCTGGGCGGTTGCGAGCGCATTCTTAAAACCCCCATGCCCATGGCCTACTCGATTCACCTGAAGCAGCTGCTCATGCTTTACTGTTTAGCCCTACCCTTCCAGATGGTTGCCTCGGTGGGCTGGGCGACGCCTTTTCTGGTGGGTCTGATTAGTTTTGCCGTGTTTGGCATTGAGGAAATTGGCATCGAAATCGAAAACCCCTTTGGCTGTGATCCTAACGATCTACCCCTAGATCTGATCTGCCACACCATGGCGCAGAACATTGAGGACTTGATTTCCCTGGCTTCCAGTTCAAAGCCAAGCTGGCAGAAGGCCTTAGATCCATCCCGGCGATCTTGAAATCTAGCCATGCTCAGGAGGATTTGTTTACGGTTAGTTAACCTCAAACAAAGGCCGGTGCCTTAGGCTAGTCACAATGCTGAGCCAGCTTTGGTATCAAGAGTAGGGAGATAGATTCCTGACTCTTGGGGTGAGCTAACCTGATTTTGAGTTGAACCAGTCTGGCGCTATGGCCGACTTCCCTTTTATATGGCTAACTCCCTATGAAAACCATCGGCCTGATTGGCGGCATGAGCTGGGAATCATCCATTGAGTATTATCGCATCATCAACCAGGTAACTCGACAGCACCAGGGGGGACTGCATT
>JAAUUR010000457.1 GCA_012031045.1 Leptolyngbyaceae cyanobacterium SM2_5_2 | reverse complement strand
TCACCGCCCTCAATCCCCACATCGGCTACCTCAATGCCGCCGCCGTTGCCAAAGAATCCCTGGCAACCGGGCAACCAATCCGCCAGATCGTCCTGGCGAAGGGACTGCTGAGCGAGCCAGAACTGGCAGAAATCTTGGATTTGGCGAAGATGAGTGCGTTGCCGGACTAAAAAACTGGGTGGGTGCCAATTCTAGCAAACGGTTCTGACGGCGGGTGCAGCCAACTTTGGCGTTCACGACTTTGGGTCAAGACTGGACAGTCCTAGAGAATCATACTAAATCCGTATTGTGAACCCCGAAAACCGCAAAATCAGGAGGGTTTGAAACCATTGGTGTGAACTTAACGCTGGGATGACCGCCCCGCCTGGGGTTCAAACCCCAGGCTCATAGCGGAAGTAGGCTGAAGCCCACTAATCCGGAACCCGTTTTAACGGGTTTGAGCTGTGAGCCAGGAACTTGAGTTCCTGGCGGTTGTGGCTGAAAGGCAGTGAGTGGTTAGGTTTCGAGCCTAAGTTCGCACGGATAGCTTGAACCTCCCCCCACCGCTTATTTCATTTTTGGGCAAAAGAACTCGGATTCTGTATCAGCTCAGAGCTTACTTCGATAAGCTCTCGGAGTCATCTGGTTGTACCGCTGAAAGACCTTTGTAAAATAACTTTGGTCATGAAAGCCCACCTGCTGACAGATATCCGCGATCGCCAACGCCCGTTTAGCCAGCAGTTGCTTCGCCCGCTCAATTCGGCAGCGCGTGATGTATTGCAGCACCGTTTCGCCCGTGCTCTGCTTAAACAGGGTGGCAAAATAATGGGTGCTCAGCGGCACGACGTTAGCAACCTCCGTTAGGCTCAGATCACTCGCCAAATGCTCATGGATGTAGGCAATCACTCGCCTTAAGCTAGATGGCGATAGCCCCGCTTGAATGTTCTGCACGGGTTGCTTCGCCGTTGAATAGTGCTTCAGTAAGTGCATCACCAGCGTCGTCGCCATCGACTCCACATAGAGCTGACTGTCAATGAGCGAAGTTCCAGCTTTACCTCGCTCTAGCTCCGACTTCAGCAGTAGTCCAATTTGCCCTAAAAACGGATCGTAAATGCAATGGTGAGGAATAACCTCAACGCAGTCGAGATCGACAAATTCAGAAGCGACGCAGGTTAGAAATGTTGGCTCCAAATAGAGATCAATAAACTCGATCGCTTCCGGCCATCGCTCTTTGAACGCGGAGCTTGCAGGATGAATGCAGCTCATGCCGCAGGCTGAGACCTCTGAATGTTGCTGAGCCGTTGGCACCGTCACGGCTCCAGAAGCTGGCCCCAAATCGATGCCAATAATGTACTGCTTAGCAGCGTGCTCTGGTGTTTCGTGTGCCGGTTGCCGATAGTATCCCAAATGGAGGCCCTGCCAAGCCGCGCCTTGGCTTGATAGCAGCGGCAGGCAAGGGTAAACCTGCAAAATCTGGTCATCCTGGGTGTAGTCGATTTCTGGCAGCACGGAATGCAAGCCTGGCTACGATGTCACGACAGCTCAACGCTCCCGCACAGGCTAGCACGAATCAAATTTCCTCAGCTTGCTGAGCAAGCGCCAGCTATAGGCGGTGGCGGCGGTCGTTGCCCCCATGTAGTAGCCGACCCACAGACCTTTAGCCCCTAATCCGACCCAGAACCCCAGGAAATAGCCGCTGATCAGTCCTACTCCGAGATAGGCTAGAATATTTAGCAGCACTGGCATGCGGGTATCCTGCAGCCCATACAGTGACCCAAGGGTCGTCTTCTGAATCCCATCAAAGATATTGCCGAGAGCAACGATGACCATTAAAGGCTTCACCAGCTTGATTAACTCGGCATTTTCAGGGTCACTGAGGTCAACGTAAAGACCAATCACGGGCTGCCGAAACAGCAGCAGGGCGATCGCCACCAAGGTGGTCAGACTCACAATGGTGGCAAGGCTAACACCCCAAGCCCGTTTCATGCCTTCAAGGTCTTTGCGTCCAAACCACTGACCCACGAGCGCCGTCGCCGCAAACGACATCCCCATCGGAATCATAAACACGATCAGGCTAGTCTGCACGGCAACTTGGTGCGCCGCTAGCGCATCGGTTCCCAACCGGCCGATGAGATAGGCCACGACCAGGGCTAAGCCATACTCAATAAAGATGGAAACGCCGATCGGCACTCCCATGACCATCAGCTCCCGCATCAGAGGCAGCCTGAGTCGATACCATTGCTGGAACAGCCGGTAGGGTTTGAGCTGGGGGTGCCAGAGTAGGTAGACTACCAGCGCCAAAAACATGGCCCACCAAGCGAGCGCACTCGCCAGGGCTAATCCCGCTAGCTCCAGACGCGGTGCGCCGAACTTGCCAAATCCCAAGACATAGTTACCGGCAATGTTCAAAACGTCGCCGCTACCACAATAATCACGATCGGTCGGGCCTGCGACAGACCGGCGACGGCACCACGGAGCATCGCGAAACCGACTGCCGGAAATAGCCCCCACAGCACTACGTTGAGATAGCTCGTCGCCAAGGCGACGGTTCTTGGATTCTGCCCTAGCGCTAGCATCACAACATCCATGTGGCTGATCCCCACCATCGTGAGGACAGCCAGTCCGAGCGTAAGCAGCAATCCCTGTTGCGTGACCTGCTCAATGCGTGTTTTTGCCCAGCGCCGAAGCCGGCCGCCACGAGCGGGCTGACTCCCATCACCACACCCGCCAGGGTATTGAGAAACACCTGAAAGGTAAAAGATGCTAGCCCACCCGCCGCGAGCGTTTCTCGCCCCAGATGACCCATCATCACGGTATCGACAAACCCAGTGGCGGCTTGGACAATTTGAGCACTGATCAGAGGGGTCGCGAGTCCTAGGAGCGCTTTGATTTCAGTTCGGATGGATGGAGCGAAAAGTGTTGTCATAGCTCTGAGGCGATCGCGCCTGAAAAATTTAAGCCTGAGATTAAATCAGGGCTTTTCTAGAGAGTTACAGCCTCACAAAGTGGCGGCTAAGCCGTGCTGTGATTTCAACTTAGAGCAGCTCAAAATTAAAAGCTGGTAGATTTTTCCTAAAACTATGACGATCCTCTGTTAATCGACTCAAGCAATCATTCGGCCTCATTGCCAGGACAATGCCATTGCTGTAAAGCTGTCGATAATCCCTCTGATACGGAATCCTCTCGCCGAAGAGGCGATAAGATCGCCTTGAATTGCAGTCACTGCATGAATTTAGAGTGATCTTTTGGAAACCGGATTCCGTATGACGGCAGCCTTGGCGGTATAGGCTACGCTGTGATCGCCGCATAACCGCCATCCACGAGCACGGCCTGCGGGTGACCTAGGCTGCGGAGCCTCCAAACGATGCAGCCGCCTTTGCCCTAGTCGCAACCCCGGATTGCCAACGACGTGACGGGTCGATCGCCACTCACGCCCAGTTGCCGCCGCTTTCTGCGAGCCATAGACGCGCTGAATCATAGCGCGGTGATAGAATACACGTGCTTTCTTGATGATGAAGGGATTTTCTAAGGGCATGGGCAAGCTTAACCAGATCCGAAACTGCTTTCTGGGTCTGCTGTGTTTGATTTTGGCTGCGATCGCCGTGACCAGAATCGTCCTCAGCATCAGCTTTACGGGATCTTGGTGAACCCAGCTACACACGCGACTGAGTACCTCGGCACTTTATTGAGGGGGAATCTGCGTGGCAACTACGACTGGCTCGCAGCTCCTCGATGACAGCTTCATTGCCA
>JAAUUR010000025.1 GCA_012031045.1 Leptolyngbyaceae cyanobacterium SM2_5_2 | reverse complement strand
CCCCACCGAAAAATGGAAGCCTCTCCCAGTGCGGTGATAGTGGCGGTGGCCGAGCATTATAAGGTCTCTGTAGATGAGCTCAAAGGCGCTTCCCGGCGGCGTGAAATTAGCCAGGCTCGGCAAATGGGGATGTATCTTATGCGCCAGCACACCGCTCTGAGCCTGCCCAAAATAGGCGACGAATTTGGCGGTAAAGACCACACTACCGTGCTCTACAGCTGCACCAAGGTGGAAAAGCAGCTCAAGCGCGATCTGGATCTGGCCCAGACAGTGAGGCAGTTGAGCGATCGGATTAACCTGGCAGGGCGCGGTTAGCCCAGCGGCCTCCGAACTGGGATTGGCTGCTGTCACCAAGTCCTAAAGCCAAATTGTAACGATCTTATCTTTGCTGCCGGTGACCAGGCTGTGCCCATCCGGGCTAAATACAACTGAAGTGACACCTTTTGAGTAGCCAGAAAGGGTTTGAGTCAGGTTTCCCGTTTCTATGCTCCACAGCTTAACAATTTTGTTCTCATCCGACGCCGTGGCGATTGTTTTGCTGTCAGGGCTAATGGCCACCGACACTACGCCATCACCCATGAATGACTCACCCTGTACAGAAATAGTCTGGCGCAGTTCGCCGGTGGGCAAATTCCATAGTTTGCAGGTGCCATCCCGCCCACTGCTAACCAGGGTTTGACCATCTGGGCTAATGGCTACAGCTTTAACCCCGTTGGTATGGGCAATGCTGCTGAAAATTTCTTCATAGGTATTACAGTCCCAGAGTTTCAATGTATTGTCCCAGCTACCGCTAGCCAGGGTTTGCCCATCGGGGCTAAACTCCAGGGCTTGAACATAACTGGAATGTCCCAGGAAGGTAAAAACTTCTTCGCCTGTTTCACAGCGCCACAGTTTGATGGTGTGGTCGTCGCTGCCACTCGCTACAATATCTCCCAACAAATTTCCCGTAGGGCTAAAAGCTACTGTAGTGATTCCATCACTATGTCCTGCTAGAGTATACAATTCTCGCCCTGTTTTCCAGTCCCAGAGCTTGATGGTTTTGTCACCACTGCCGGTAGCTAACATATCCCCTTTAGGACTAAATGCCACGGATTTAACAAAGCCGGTATGCCCCGAAAGGGTACGGAGTTCTTGTCTGGTTGTTAAATCCCAAACTTTGATGGTGTGGTCGTCGCTGCCGCTGGCAATGGTCTGCCCGTCGGGGCTAATGGCAACGGCATTGACTCCAGCAAACATACCTGAATGCCCCTTCAATTCCACATAACTTTTGAACTTGACTGTCTTAGGTTCTTGAGTTTCTATCGCCGCTAACTGTTGCTGTGGCTGCTGTGACTGCTGCGAGTGTAGTTGTCCTTGAGAGTCTGCCGATTCTCCTTGAAATGCTTTAAGTGGTTCATAGATTTGGTGCTCTATTGCTTGGGCTTCTTCAACGGTTAGCCCTAAATCCTCTCGAAGTTCGTCAAGAGTATCACGCTCGATAGTTGATATATAACCATCGCGAAGAACCTCTTCAACTTTTTGGCGATATCGTGCCATCGAGACTTGTTTTTGCTCTTCCTGCTGTTGAGCTTCGGCCTCCAGTTCTAACTGTTGCTGGCGTTCTGCCGCTTCTGCCTGTAGTTTTTGCTGACAGGTTGCTTTTGCCTCAGCTAGAATCGGTTGCTCAATGGCATCAACATCCTCAGCACTCAGGTCTAAGGACTGCTGAAACGCTCGTAGCCCCTCAAGCGTCTCCTCACTAAGAGGGTATAGTCCTCGAACGGCTTTGATAAATTCCTCTTCGTAGCGATGACGCTTAACCTCATAGACTTCCTGCTTTTGCTGTTGGCGCTCCAGTTGTAGCTGGGTTTCGGCTTCTAGGTCTAATTGGCGTTGCCGTTCGGCGGCTTCTGCCTGCAATTTCTCATCATACTTTGCCTTGGCCTCGGCTAGAATTGGGCCTTCAACACAGGTTATATCGTCTTCTTCTAGACCTAAATCTCGCCGCCGCCATTCCAAATCTTTCTCGATTTCGGGGCTGAAAGGGTAAAGACCTTTTTCAATTAAATTAATCAGGGTTTTGCGATATCGATTTCGATCTTCTTCTTTCTTTCTAAAGGGCTCATAGGCTTGACGTTCTATTTCGTCTACTTCTTCAGGGGTCAAACCTAATTCTTCTTGAAGTTCAACCAGGGTCTCACGTTCAATCTCTGAGATCACACCATCAGAGAGCGTTTCTTTGACCTTTTGGAGGTAGCGAGCCTGATCAGCCTGCTTTTGGGCTATTTTTTGTCGCCGCTTTTCAAGCAAACCTTCAGCCGCAACCCGGATGCCTTGTACAACATCCAAAAAGGCTTCGTGGGGATAGGCCCAATAGGATGAATAGATCGGTTTCGCTTCTTTTGGAAACGCTTGGAGCTTGCTGAAAGGAGCACTGTTCCAATCTACAGGCATCAAAATAATGGGGACGACGTAAGCTTCTCCGGCCTCATGACGTTCCATAGCCCGTTTAAGTTCAATACCTGTGCAGTAATTTGAAGCCATAAAATACGGGCTTACCAGCAACAAAGTGATATCCGCTGTGTTCAGATGGGTATCAATTTCCTTGGCCCAGTCCATGCCCGCTTCAATTTTGCGGTCGTGCCAGAGTGTAACTAGCTTTTCGTTGATTAAGCCAGACAAATGGGCTACCAGTTCCTGTCGTTCCTTTTCATTAAGATGGGAGTATGAGATAAAAAGCTTGACGGATTCTTCCAGCATGATTAACCCCTGGTCAAGTTTTGTGTGCTGTTCTGGTTTATTTTTAGCTGCGGTTAACTACAAATCAAAACTGGGCAATTTCGGACTTTTTGTTGCAAGCTCAAAGCTTGGAACAGGTTTCATCGTATACCTCGCTAACAATCTGAAGTTGCGGTGAGGAGTTCAGCCGTCTAATTCTTGTTAGAAATCTATCATCTAAGCAAGAAGGTAGCATCTCCCACCTGCCGTAACTTCAAGTAAATTTAGGTAGACTGAGAGTTAAATAACTAAACGTTTATTCAAGTCTCAGTCTACCTTACGTTAAGACTCTACTCTATTAAAGATAGTGCTGATGCACCATTGCCGCTATTTGATTTGCGGCTATTGAATGGCTAGTTTGAAAGCAAAACTGAGCAAATCCTCATTATCCGCTTGGCTTCTTTCGGTCTAAATATAGCGCTGGCCAGCTAGCTTAGGACAGGGTTGGTCAGTGTATCACCAAAGCTGGGATAGCTAGCTGGCTCGCAACCGCCTTAGCCGCTCCGTCAAAATGTCCTAACTAAGGTGGCGGTTGCTATATCTCAGCGAGTCATTAAGTCCTATTCATGCCGTTCTCAGAATGGCATGACACGCTTATTGACAACGACGTTCACTTCACGAGTGCTACTGAGTTGATGTGCTGACTTAAGCAGAGGTTATCTATGCGAGTGAATTTTTTAGGAGCGGTTGCGATCGCTTCCCTCTTGACGTTGGGCACCGTTGCCTGTGGTACTAACACTGCTGTCGATTCGGGATCTGGAGTTAGTCAGGAAGCAGCCAATCCCTGTGCGGCGGCCAATCCTTGCGCTGGCAAGAATCCCTGTGCGGCGGCCAATCCCTGTGCGGCGGCTAATCCTTGCGCTGGGGCTAAGGCTGAAACCGCCGCTACTCAGCAACCCGAGGTCTACAGCTATAAGAGTCTAGCCATTCGCGGGGCAGACCCGGTTGCCTACTTCACCGAAGGTAAAGCCGTGAAGGGTGTGGCCGACTACGAATACACCTGGAATGGGGCCACCTGGCGCTTTAGTAGTGCTGAAAACCTGGCCAAGTTCACAGCTGACCCCGAAGCTTTTGCACCCCAGTACGGCGGCTACTGTGCCAAGGCAGTAAGCGAAGGTAACCTGGCCTCCATTGATCCAGAAGCCTGGAGCATTGTAGACAACAAGCTCTACCTCAACTACAGTGCGGGGGTTCAGCGCCAGTGGCAGGCCGACGTCCCCGGCAACATTGCCAAGGGCGATCAAAACTGGCCGACTGTGCTGGCTGAGGCTGCACTCCATGAGAGCGGCAAGAGCTGGTAAACCGTTGTTGGGTTAGACAAAGGCCCCCGCTATTAGCCCTACCAGCGCACCAGCGGGGACGAGCTGCCAGGTTGGTCGCCGAAATCGCACCAGGGTAATCAGCGCTAACACCCCCACGGTAATGGCTACCACGGTACGGGGCAGGGTGTCTTGCAGAATGGCGGCTTGAGCCAGGGGAATGGCCGCCGCCACAATTGCCCCCAGCACCGCTGGCAAGACTCCCTTCAGAAAGCTCCTGACCCAGGGGCTTTGCCGCAGCCGCAGCAAAAATGGCGAGGCCAGCATAATAAACAGAAACGACGGCGTGAAAATGGCGACTGTGGCCACTAAAGCTCCCAGCGCACCGGCCACTTTGTAGCCCACAAAGGTGGCTGTAATGACCACTGGGCCAGGGGTAATTTCGCCCAGGGCAACGCCATCAATAAATTCGCTACGGGTCATCCACTGAAAGTCATCGACCACCGCAGTCTCCAGCAGGGGAATAATTACTAACCCACCGCCAAAGATAAAGGCTCCCACTTGTAGAAAGAACGTTGTCAGGGGCCAAAAGTACTCCTGAATTCGCTCGATACCCCAAAAGCTAGACACGGCTAAAGTTTCGCCTGGTATTGTGGCCAGCCAGGTAGGCCAACCCTGGGTTAGGGGCAACAGGGGTGCCAGCCAGGCTCCGGCCCGGGGAGATGGCCCATCTGGGGGCGGTATCGTCGGACGATACACGACCAGACCCACCAGCCCCGCCAGCAGGAAAAGAAGCAGCACATTAAGACCCAGCAGCCAGGAAGCTAGAAAGGCCGCAGTGGCAATGGCAACTCCCTGCCAGTCTTTAATGGCCCGTTTGCCCAGCTTCCAGCAAAAGGCCAGAATAATGGCAATTACGACTGGAGAAACGCCCAGAAAGAGATTATCAATGGCTGGAACTCCCTGAAAGCGAAAGTAAGCCCAAGACAACACCAACATGATCAAAAAGGCCGGCAAAATAAAGCTGATACCTGCCACCAGAGCACCGAGCTGCCCCGCTCGCAGATAGCCAGTGTAAATGCCAGTTTGGGTAGAGGCTGGGCCAGGCAGCATCTCGCACATGGCAACCCCTTCCAAGAACTGGTCTTCCTGAAGCCAGCCGCGGCGGATCACCGCTTCATCGTGGATCATGGCGATGTGGGCTTGGGGGCCACCAAACCCAATCGCACCTAACTTAAGGAAGAGTTGGGCCAGTTCTCGTAATCGGGCTGATAGGGGCATTGGCAGGTTAACCGCAGCGGTGGGCTCTAGCTCAGGAGGCTGACTCATAGGGTGCAATCCCTTAACGGTACTGTTCTTAGCCTATCGGACTTCGATAACGAGATCCTATATCCTGCCATACATACGTCGTTATTTGGGTACACTACTCCTCCTCAAACAATTCACCAAACAGCTCCTTCACCTTTTGTTTGGCATCTTCTAACCGAAGTTTGCCAAGCTCTGTGGCTTGATAGAAGCGTCGGGTCTGTCGGCCAGACTTTTCTTCCGTGGAAGATAGATAGCCTTTGCGCTCCATACCGTGGAGCATGGGATAGAGGGTGCCAGCACTGAGCTTATAGCCATGGCGGCTCAGTTCTTCAATGATACCCAGGCCAAAAATGGGCTCCTGCGCCGCATGGTGCAAGATATGCAGGCGAATCAGGCTGGCGTAAAACTCGCGTCCATCCATAGGCTCTCGGCCTTGTCTTGCGGGGGCGATTTAGCTGTCCTGAAGATAGGCTACCAGGGCTTGCAGCTTGTCCCAAGCGGCCCCGCTGTTGAGAATATCCTGGGCTTGGGTAATGCCCTGGGCGATCGCGGTCTCCAGGTCTGAATCGCTTACCTGTTCCCCTACCTTGAGAGCCAGTGCGGCATTGAGGGCTACCACATCCTGCTGGGCCTGGGTACCCTTGCCCTGAAGTACAGCCGTCAAAATGGCTGTATTTTCCTCAAGTTCGCCGCCGCGCAGGGCAGCGGTAGAGGCCGGGGTAAGTCCAAAACTTTGCGGATCCAATGCTACGGTGTGTACCTGTCCACGTTCTACAACCGCTAGATCAGTTTTATCACCCAGGCCAGCTTCGTCTAACCGTTCGCGTCCGTGAAGCACAATCGCTTGCGGGATGCCCAGTTGATTCAAGGCTTCTGCCATGGTAGAAACCACGGTTGGATCGTAAACCCCAATCACTTGGCCGGTCGGCTGGAGCGGATTCACCAATGGCCCCAGTAAATTAAAAACGGTGCGAATTTTCAGGGCACTGCGTAGGGGAGCAACGGCTTTCATGGCCGGGTGCCAACCTCTGGCAAACAGAAAGGTAATGCCCACATCCTCTAGAGCCGTTTTGACCTGGTCGGGAGCCGCGCTCAGGTTTACTCCCAGGGCTTCCAGCACATCCGCTGAGCCAACCTTGCTAGAGGCCGACCGGTTGCCATGCTTAGCCACCCGAATGCCCGCCGCAGCGGCCACAAAGGCTACAGCCGTGGAAATATTAAACGTGTGTGCTCCATCTCCGCCGGTACCGCAGGTATCGATGCAGGGGGTGGCATGGACAAGCCTGGCATCACCACCTAGGGACTGTCCCTGAAGCACTCGCGCCATGCCAGCCAGTTCGTTGGCAGATACGCCTTTAGCCTGAAGCGCCGCCAGCAACGCTCCTGACATCACCGCTGAAATTTCCTCACTCAGCCATCCCTGCATGAGTGTTTCGGCTTCGGCTTGGGTTAGCGACTGGCCGCCGATCAGGCGTTGCAGCAGGGTAGACCAATCTTGAGCATCAACGGCAGGTATGGCGTCAGGTGGGGTCACGGTTGATTATCCAGGCACAGCAGTCCCGCTTCCGTCCGTCGGCACAGCCCTTAGCACCAGGAACTGTGCGGTGTTGCAAAGGAAAGGGGTATAGACAATGTATCAGAGTCTCTAATCACCAAGACAGGTATATCTGCAAACACTCTGGTTAGATGCACCCAAGGCCAAGCTACTATTTTGCTACTAAAGCAAATTAAGTAATTATGCTTATGTCAGGCGTTATCTCAGGTCAGACTTGATCCCCGGCTTGAATAAGGAGGCTACCCTCGTAGCCATCGAAACATTGAGCCAGGCTAACTATGCATATAAGTTTTGCGAATGCCCAATCTGTAAACATTTTGTAATTTTTTGTTACGTTGGTACGTGTAAAGGTTATTTGTTCATTACTTCGGAGGTCCTATGACCTACACCTTAAATGCTCCCGCCACTATTTCTACTGGTCTCGCTGCTCCCGTTTCCACGGCCATTGCATCCTTCAAGGGTTTGAGCACCGATGAGCAACTGGGTTTGCTGTGGGTGCTTTACGAAAACATGGGACGCTCAATTACTCCCGCTGCGCCTGGGGCGGCTCGGTTGCAGTTTGCTGAGGGTCTGCTGGCCCAAGTAAAAGCTCTGCCTCAGCAAGACCAGCTTCAGTTCATGCGTGATCTGGTTAACAAAACCAGCACTGCTCTCACCCGTGCCTACGGGGTGCTCAGCAACAATACCAAGCTGGCCTTCTGGTACCAACTAGCCGAAGAAATGCGGACTGGTACGGTCATTCCTGTGCCTAGCTTTTACAAACTGGGTGACGCAGGCCAGAGAGTGTTTGGTCAAATCTCTCGGCTTGAATTTAATCAGCAAATTACTGTGATGCGTCAGGTCGTTGTGGCTATGGGTGTTGATCCACTGGCTTAGGTGTGAACAAGTAATTCATAGACTTGATACCGCTGTGGCAGCCCTGACCAACGGTAGGAAGGTATGCTTCCTGCCTGAGTGGGGCTGCCTTAATACGATGGCAAGAAACCATGACCATTCAATCTCAATGCGCTGAAGCCATTGTCTTAAGTGGAACTGTGGCCAGTTACTTCGAAAACTTTAATCGGGCCGACTACCAAGCCGTAGCGGCGCTATTTGGCACAGATGGCTCCCTCCATCCACCCTTTAAGGAACCCATTGTTGGCCCCATGGCCATTGCCCACTACTTAGCCCAGGAAGCTTCTGGTATGCAAGCTATGCCCACAAATAGCCAAACTACAGTGCTGGCTGAGGGAAGTCGGAAAATTACGGTTAAGGGGCGGGTAAAAACGCCTCTATTTACCGTCAACGTGCAGTGGATATTTGCCTTAACCGCCGAACATAGCTTGCAGCGGGTGGATATCAAACTGCTAGCCTCCCTGCAAGACCTGCTCCAGCTCAACCAAGGCTAGGCCAGGCTTTAACTAGGCCGCTTTAACAGCGACGGATTGGCCCCAAGCTGCCGCTAAAAGCGAACGCCCTAGGGTAAGGTGCTGCGGTGCACACTGCCAGTCGGGGTGGGCCGTCATTAGCAAAGACTCCAGGGCTTCCCGATCAAACAAATGCAGCAATGGGGCTGGGGTGGAATCATCGGTTACGGCGTAACAGTTTTCCGCCACACAAGCGATGGTCAGTTGCTGGCCAAAATCGGCAGGGAGAGTGAGCTCCTGGCCTACTTCCAGCGCCCGGAAGCCAAAGATAGCCTGCTTAAAGCTTTCAAAATCCTGAGTGCTCAGCCCTGGTAGCATGCGCACAGTTGCCTCATCCCCATTAACAGCCAGCCAATAGCGGCGCAGCGGGTCAATGCCCTGCAGCCAGGGAGACTCATCATCAAGGCGATACCGGGGGAGCAAGGGAAAGCTGCGGGAACATGGGAGCTGCAAGTAAGGAAGTTACCACCCGTAGCATCTGACAGGTCAGAAGCTATCTCAATTTGTTGCAATAAAAATATAGGAAAGCTGAGGTGAGGGTTAATTTTTCTTAATAGAACTCAACCCTGTCTGGCCGTACCCCTTCGCAGCACCAAATGCACCCTTTAGCGGTCAAGGGGCTGAAAGAGTTAGAGAAAGCTCGGTAACCGCCGCCTAAAACTGCTGCAAAAACCGCAAATCGCTGGAATACAGGCGACGAATATCATCAATTTGATGTTGCACCATCGCCAACCGTTCTACCCCTAACCCGGCGGCAAACCCAGTGTAGACCTCTGGATCATAGCCAACGGCTTTCAGCACGTTGGGGTCAATCATGCCACAACCCAGCACCTCCAACCATTTACCCTGCCACTGCACATCCACCTCGGCGGAGGGTTCTGTAAAGGGGAAATAGCTAGGCCGAAACCGCACCGGAATTTCGCCATAGAGGGTTTCTAAAAAAACTTTGATGGTGCCGCGCAGGTCGGTGAAGGTGATGTCGGTGTCTACCGCAAAGAACTCGATTTGATGAAACACGGCCGCGTGGGTAGCGTCTACCGTGTCGCGACGATAGCAGCGGCCAATGGCCACAGCTCGCAGGGTGGTTGATGAGCCTGCATGTAGCGAATTTGGACATTGGAGGTATGAGTCCGCATCAGGTCGCCGTTGGGCAGGTAGAGAGTGTCCTGCATATCGCGGGCCGGGTGGTCGGGCAAAAAGTTAAGCGCCTCGAAGTTGTAATAGTCGGTTTCAATTTCGGGGCCACTGGCCACGGTATAGCCCAGACCCACAAAAATATCCACAATCCGGTCAATAATGCTGTTGATGGGATGAATTCGGCCTTGGGGAGCAAAAACCCCTGGCATGGTCACATCCAGGGTTTCAGAGGCAAGCTGGGCCTCAATTTTGGCAGTTTCTAAGGCGGTTTTAGATTGTTCTAGCTGGCCCTGGATCACATCCTTCACTTCATTGGCTAGGGCTCCAATCCGGGGGCGTTCTTCGGCTGAAAGCTTACCCATCGCCCCCAGCACCACAGAAAGCTGACCCTTTTTGCCCAAATAGCCCACCCGTAGCTGTTCCAAATCCTCCAGGGTAGTAGCCGCAGCGATGACTTGCTGGGCCGCCGTTTTCAGAGCCAGCAAATCGGTTTCTAGGGGGTTGGGTGATGGGAGCATCCGCAGATAAAAGCAAGGGACATGGTCTGGCCGTTCGTTACTGGTGCAGGCAGCAACCCACCAACCAGAGTTTAAGGACAGATCGACATTAGCTCAGTATGCTTGAGCTTTGATTATTTTAGTGCCGTATGGGTCAAGTCATGAACATTCTGGTAAGTAACGATGACGGTATCTTTGCATTGGGTATGCGAACTCTAGCCACTACCCTGGCTGAAGCGGGACATCAGGTCACAGTGGTCTGTCCAGATCGGGAGCGCTCGGCCACGGGCCATGGCCTAACCATGCATAAACCCATCCGCGCGGAAGCCATTGAGGAGGTCTTTCCGCCCAAAATCCGAGCCTGGAGCTGTTCAGGAACGCCGTCGGACTGTGTAAAGCTGGCCCTGGGGGCGCTGATGGATAGTTTCCCAGATGTGGTGGTATCGGGAATTAACCACGGGGCCAACCTGGGTACCGATGTCCTTTATTCCGGCACGGTTTCAGCGGCCATGGAGGGGGCCATGGAAGGGATCCCAGCCATTGCTGTGAGCTTAACCAGCTTTACCCAACGCAGCTTTGCCCCAGCGGCAGCCTATATTCGCGATCTGCTGGCCAGTGAGGGGCTGTTTGCTTTACCTAAGTCGCTGTTGCTCAATGTCAATGTCCCGGCCTTAGCTGTGGCAGATATTAAGGGTGCAAAGCTGACCCGGCAGGGAATCCGGCGCTACTTTGACCAATTTGAGCGGCGACTTGACCCCCGTGGCAAAACTTACTACTGGCTGGCAGGAGAGGTCATTGAAGAGGTTGAGGATCCTATGCTCAGTCAATCCTGGCCCCCTGAATGGCAGGCGGTGCTGGCGGCCGTGCCTACTGATGTGCAGGCTATCCGAGAGGGCTACATATCCATTACACCGTTACAGCACAATTTAACGGCCATTACTGAGTTGAGCGCCTTAACTCAGTGGACACCCCCTACTCCACCAATAAACGCTATAGACAGATAACCCCGTTTAGAGCGCCTTAAAACAGGGCACTCTAGCCATGAACTCACCATAGAATAGTAAGCAGATTAGGCTCCGCTAAGTCTGTCTCCCCTGAAAACGTCCGTTTGCATGGTAAATTTCCCACTGTTTACAGCCGCTTTTTGCCAATAACTGGGGTAAACGTCCTCGTCCTACAGGCCAAGCTTGAGAAGATGGCTAATCCCCCCTGACCATAGCCCCAAAACTTCATTACTATGGGAAGAAATTGACTATGTTGACCTCAACGTTACAGGGTGCCTGGTTTCTGCCCGCTTCAGATTTGTTATGCAAAGACTCATGGCCGAACTAAACCCGCAGTTTTTAGTCAGGTTTTGGGGTGTTCGAGGCAGCATTGCGTGTCCGGGATCGCATACGGTGCGCTATGGGGGCAACACCTCCTGTGTGGAAATGTTGGTAGGTGGCCATCGGCTCATTTTTGATGGCGGCACCGGGCTGAGGGAACTCGGCATTTCCCTGCTGGCTGAAATGCCCCTAGAAGCTAATATGTTTTTTACCCACTCCCACTGGGATCACATTCAAGGGTTTCCATTTTTTGTGCCTGCCTTTGTTAAGGGCAATCTGTTCAATATTTACGGCGCTGTTGCGCCTAACGGGTCAACGATCGAGCAGCGCTTAAATGATCAAATGCTGCACCCCAACTTTCCGGTGCCGTTACAGGTGATGGGAGCCGATCTCAAGTTTTGTGATGTGGAAATTGGTGAAACCGTTCACATCGGTGACATCAGTATTGAAAACGCCCTGCTCAACCACCCCCGGGAGAGGCGGATGGGCTACCGGGGTCACCTATCAGGGTAAAACGGCGGCCTACATCACCGATACCGAGCATCGCCCTGGTCAGGTGGATAAAAACGTAATTAGATTGGCCCACCAAGCTGATGTGATGATCTACGATGCGACCTATACCGATGCCGAGTACTACGATCCCAACAACAGCAAGGTGGGTTGGGGGCACTCCACTTGGCAGGAGGCGGTTAAGGCAGCCAAGGCTGCCGAGGTAAAAACCCTGGTTATCTTTCACCATGACCCATCCCACGATGATGGGTTTATGGATCAAGTCGCCGCTGATACGAAGGCTGCCTTTGCCAATAGCCTGGTTGCCCGAGAAGGGTTGACCCTTGATCTGACTAAAACCCCTCACGCTGCGCTGATTTCCACACCCTAGAGCCGAACGTGTAAAGATGTGTAAAAATTGAAGTGTGTGGATTACGTCATCACTAACTACAGCTATTACCCCAACGGCGATCGCCCTGGGAAATTTTGATGGTGTTCATCTGGGTCACCAGGCGGTTATCCGGCAGATTCTATCGGCTCCAGGCTTACCCGCTCCGGCTGAGCCATTTTTATCCTTGGCCTCAGGGGAAAGCTCTAATCCAATCATTTCGTCAGACATCCCTTTAGACCTATCGCAGCCCGTATCGATACAAGGGTTTAGCCAACGGCTGGGGCTTAGTCCAGAGCAGGCTAACTCTACGGCTAGCCGGGCTGACCAAGCTAGGGCTAGTCTGGCTAAACCGGTGCCAACGGTAATGACGTTCTTTCCTCACCCGCAGGAGTTCTTTTCCAGCCAGGCCCGCCCATTGCTAACCCCTCTACCGGAAAAAGCCGCTCAGATTAATCGCCTGGGCCTGGGCCAACTGGTACTGTTGCCGTTTAACCAGGCCCTGGCCAATCTCTCGCCAGAGGCATTTGTGGAGACCCTGCTGATCAAACAGCTTAGGGCACAGCAAATCAGCGTGGGTAGGGACTTCTGCTTTGGTAAAAATCGTCAAGGCACCGTGGAGGATCTCAAAGCCCTGGCCCAGCGCCACGGGGTGCAAGTGCATATCGCGCCCTTTGTAAACTTTGGAACAGAGCGAATCAGCAGTTCTCGGATTCGCGCCGCCTTGACTCAGGCCGATTTAGCCACCGCTGAACAATTATTGGGGCGACCCTACAGCCTCTCCGGACGGGTCGTGCAGGGTCAGCAGTTGGGGCGGTTGCTGGGGTTTCCAACCGCTAACCTGACCGTACCGCCGGATAAGTTCCTACCCCGTTATGGGGTCTATAGCGTTTGGGTGCAGGGGGCCACAGCCACCCCTGGCCAAGCCTGGCCAGGGGTCATGAACCTTGGCCTCAGACCCACGGTGGATGGTGCTAAGCCCACAATAGAAGTGCACCTGCTGCGCTGGTCGGGCGATCTCTACGGCAAAACCCTCCAGGTTTTTCTCCATGGCTATTTGCGCCCTGAACAAAAGTTTGATGGCTTGGACGACCTAAAAGCTCAAATTCAGCAAGATTGCCAGACGGCCCTGGCGCTTCTCACCAAAGCCCCGGTAGGCAATTTGCATTAACCAGGGCATCATAGGCCTACATCCAAGAGAGCTAAGGGCATGCGCGAACGAATTGAAATCCTCGTTCAAAACCTCAACAAAACCATAGTCGGCAAATCAGACGCTATTCGATTGGTGCTGGTCGCGTTATTTTCTGGGGGGCATGCGCTCTTGGAGGACGTTCCCGGTGTCGGTAAAACGCTGCTGGCTAAATCCCTGGCCCGCTGCATTGACGGCAGCTTTCAGCGCATTCAATGCACTCCCGACCTGCTGCCTACCGATGCCACCGGCACTAACATCTGGAATCCCCGTACGGGCGAGTTTCAGTTTATGCCGGGGCCAGTGTTTGCCAATATTCTACTGGCCGATGAAATCAACCGCGCTACTCCCCGCACCCAATCGGCCCTGCTGGAGGTGATGGAGGAGCACCAGGTCACCACCGATGGTGTATCACGCCGGGTACCCGATCCCTTTTTTGTGATTGCCACCCAAAATCCGGTGGAGTACCAGGGCACTTTTCCCCTGCCGGAAGCCCAGATGGATCGCTTTGCGCTGTCCTTTAGCCTGGGCTACCCCACCGAAACTGAGGAGATGAGCATGCTTCAGCGCCTGGGAAGCACACCCTCTGGCCAGGAGATTCAACCCTGCATCAGTCTTGAGGAAGTGCTATCCCTACGGCGGCACTGTGCTGAGGTTGCCCTGGAACAGTCGCTCCAGCAGTATATTTTGGACTTGGTGCGGGCTACCCGTAGCCATCGCGATATTCGTCTGGGGGTGAGCCCCAGGGGCACCGTCGCGTTTTATCGGGCGGTGCAAGCCCTGGCCTATTTGGAAGGCCGCAGCTTTGCGATTCCTGACGATGTCAAGGCCCTAGCTCCCTACGTGCTGGCCCACCGATTAATTCCAGTGGGTCAGGCTCGCGCTAAGGATTTGGTGATTCAGCTTTTGGAAACAACGCCTATCCCACCATGGACAAAGTAGAGGCCGGGGAGAGCATGGGGAGAGCATTAAGCGTTGCCCTCAGCCCAGCTTTGCCCCCCAGGGAGCTGCATTAATGCCTGGTTAATAGCGCTGGGTAGTGTTTTGGCCGAGTAATCATAAATCAGGTCTAGCAGGCGCTGGGCAAGGGCCAGCATCTCAGGGCGGTCGATGCGATCGCTTAGTTGCAGAGGCGATAGCCCATCACCCAAAATCTCTACACTGGCCGGTGCAATCGCGGCTTCTAGGGCTTCCTCAAGCATGGGCAACCAACCTTGGCGGTTGACATAGTAAGAGACCTTATTGTCCCGAAGGTTCAGCTTTTGGATCCTCAAAAGGGACTCTGATATGGAAGCCGCCCAGGAATTTGTCAACCGTTGCTCAACCTGATTTTTGATGAGATGCACCATCAGACGCACGAGAAACGACTCCATATTGCGTAGGATGGCCTGTTTACTCATCTCTTCTAACTCATCAACCAAATCCAGCGCATCACCATACCGCCCTTCCAAAAGACTTTTCCTGAGTTCTAATAATTCCTGCGCCATTGGCATCACCTCCCGCAGCGGCATCCATCAAAGACCTGCCTTGATTCTAGGCTACCGAGCCCAGCGGGTTGCAACCCCTGAGTTACCGAGTCCACCAGCGCGATGTCAGCGGGTATATCCAGGCTAACTAAGGGAGTTGATCTAGCCAAGCAGTACCTACCCGTCCAGCGGAGCCTGTAATCCTTAAAACAATCCTCTAAACTCCGACCGGAATACCGGGGTTTATGCAAAAATGGAAGTAGCATTGTGCTAGGTTCGCACTGCAATTGCATCCTGTTGAGAGTTATGTTGTTGAGATTTCTTGGAGTTTTGGTATGACGCTTCAACTTGGAGACCAGGTTCCTAACTTTACCCAGCAAACCAGTGAAGGTGAAATCAATTTTTATGACTGGGCGGGTGATAGCTGGGTTGTGCTGTTTTCCCACCCCGCTGACTATACTCCCGTTTGTACCACCGAGCTAGGCAGTGTCGCTAAACTTAAGCCTGAGTTTGAGAAGCGCGGCGTTAAGGTAATTGCCCTCAGCGTTGATAGTGCTGAATCTCACCAGGGCTGGATTAGCGACATCAACGAAACCCAGAGCACTACGGTTAACTACCCCATCATCGCGGATGACGATAAGACGGTATCTGACCTCTATGGCATGATTCATCCCAATGCCAATGCTAAAGTCACCGTGCGCAGTGTATTTGTGATTGACCCCAACAAAAAACTGCGTCTAACGATTACCTATCCCCCCAGCACGGGCCGCAACTTTGCCGAAATTCTGCGGGTGATTGACTCGCTGCAACTCACCGATAACTACAGTGTAGCCACCCCTGTAGATTGGAGGGATGGCGATGATGTGGTGGTGGTTCCCACAATTCCTACCGACGAAGCGCGTCAGCGCTTCCCCAAGGGTGTTACTGAAATTAAGCCCTATCTGCGCATGACACCCCAGCCCAACAGGTAAACCTGGCTGAACGTTAGCTAAAAAAAGGCGCAGCTTGGGCTGCGCCTTTTTTGGTGAAAACGAGTTCTATAAATCTGAGCCTGCCTGCTAAGACGGCAAGACTATCAACGTAAACGAGAACGGTTGGGTGAACCCAGAATCCAGAAGTCCCGACCCTCCTGACTCCTGACGTCTACTCCGCTCAGGATTCTCTGGCTTACGTCGATATCCACCTACTAACCAAAGGAGCAGCCCCGCCAGATTGACACCAACAAAGGGGTCGGACGGGGCTGGAGACGCAGTTAGGAGGTATCTTGGCTCTAAGCATATCCGGCTCTTTGGGGCTGGGGCCTAGCCTTAATAAGTTTTTAAGGTCAGCGGCGCAATCCGCTGAAATTGGGAGGATTTGTGCCGCTCAACCACCTCGCAATTAGCCTTTACGACCCCATAAAGCTTGCGTGAAACCGCTGCGTTCATGTATCGATTACTACTAACCTGGTCAAGGATAAACATAGCCCCCCAGTGATGGGGCTAGGCCGTTGCCTTAGATGGCTCGCCTAGTTATAGCAAGAGTTCCTTCACCTTGTTCGGACGCTGGTATCAGCTATGAAAGCTGCATTGCTTAATCTCTTCATTATGCCAGCTGGGGTTTCTCGTTTAGTGAGCCTTAGCTTGTTAAGTTTGATACTGTTTTATTCACCGTTGCCACCATTTTCCTCGCCATTGCATGGCGATCGCGATCAGTTCCCTGGCCAGCGCCGGGGGGGTGGCACCCACTGGACGTTACCCCTTGATCGGGTAGCTTAATGAGAAAACCACAGGGTTGGAGTCGGCTAATTGGGCAAGTACATAGCACTGGCTAACGGTTTACCGCAAGGCCCCTTGGGCAAACTTAGCGAAATCTCTCAATTACTTCCGGAGATTGTAAAAATCTCTCGTATAAGTCATTACCCCTGATCAGGATTCGGGGAACTTAAGCCACTGCTTTGCTGCTCAACGTCTATCGTGCTTTAGCTTAATTTATGGTGCATTTCCGGGCTCAGTTTAGGAGGCTGCAAGTTCAGCAACTTGTAACTCGCTTTGTGCAACAACTGAACTTTGGCAGCCGGGCAATTTTAGTCTCTACCCTGTTGGCCATGACCGGCCTAACGGCTAGTAATCGGTTGGGATGGTTGCAACCTCTAGAATCAAGCAGCTTTGATTTTTTAACCCGGCTGCAACCCCATCAGCCCCCGGACGAACGTTTACTGCTGGTGGAGGTGACCGAAAGTGACTTAGCGACGTACGGCTGGCCCCTGTCTGACCAGCGGGTGGCCGACATTATTGCCGTTTTGCAGAAGCATAATCCGGCTGTGGTAGGGCTAGACCTGTACCGCAGTACCCCGCAATCTCCCGGTCGAGAAGCCCTGGCTCAGCAGTTTGAGGCCGACAACGTGATTGGCATCATGAATGTGGGTGGCCAGTCGGAGGGCGGCGAGGTACCTGCGCCAAGGGAATGGCCCCAGACCCAGGTTGGTTTTAACGATTTTGCCATTGATCCTGACGGAGTGTTGCGCCGCAGCCTCCTATTTGTCGGGGGAGATGCTCAGCCCTATTACTCGTTCCCACTGCGGGTGGTGCTGGCCTACCAACCCGGCCTAACTATTGCGGTAGAGGCTGAAAATGACCAACTGCGATTGGGGGATAGAACCTTGCCAGCCCTGATGGGGTGGGATGGCGGCTACGCCAACATCGATAATCGGGGCTATCAAATTTTGATGAAGTATCGTACCCCCTACGATCCAGCCCCTAAGCTGACCATTTCCCAGGTGCTAGCGGGGGCGTTTCCCTCGGAATGGGTAGAGGGCAAGGTGGTTTTGATTGGCTCCACCGCCTCCAGCTTGAAGGATGAGTTCTTAACCCCCTACAGTCGCGAACAATCCAGCCAGTTCATGATGTCTGGGGTTGAGATCCATGCCCAAAGCATCAGTCAACTGCTGGATGCTATCGCTGGAGAGCCAGTGCTTTATCGGTTTTTACCCCGGTGGGGGGAACTGCTCTGGCTGCTGGGTTGGGTGGTGTTGGCCGGTATCCTGGGCTGGCGAACTCGCCGGCCTACCAGCCTGAGCATGACGGTTGGCCTGGTGATGTTAACCATTTGGGGCCTGGGTGGTGCCGCGCTGACTCATCTCTGGTGGCTACCAACCATTGAGCCGATGGCGGGTTTCCTGCTGGCCCTAGGGCTAGTAGTGACCCAAAAAGCCCTTTATCGCACCAGCTACGACCAGCTCACGCTGTTGCCGGGGCGGGATGTGTTTCTCCTGCAGGTGCAGCGAGAACTCAACCAGCAACGGCGGGCGGATATCCATCCCCCGCTGACCGTGGTGTTTTTGGATATCGACCGGTTTAAGTTGATCAATCAATCCTTTGGGCATTCGGCGGGAGATCGGGTTTTGCAAACCATTGCTAAGCGTTTGCGTCAGGTACTGCCAGACTCAGCCCAACTGGCCCGGGTGGGGGGAGATGAATTTGCCTTTCTGCTGCCCCTGAATGACCAGGCTACGGTTGACCGGCTGCTCAACCAGCTCCAGACCGAATTGGCAGAACCCATTACCCTGGCCAAGCGGCGATTATCGATTACCAGCAGCATGGGTTTGGCCATTGCCCGCAGCGACTTCCCACTCCAGCCTGAGGATTTGCTACGCGATGCTCACACGGCCATGTATCGCGCTAAAGCCCTGAACGAAGACCGCTACGAAGTCTTTGCCACCACCATGCGCGACGAGGCCGTACGTCGTCTGGAACTGGAGAGCCAGTTACTGCATGCCTCTGAAAATCAGGAGTTTTTGCTCCATTACCAGCCTATTGTTTGCCTGCAAACTGGCTACGTGACAGGCTTTGAAGCTTTGTTACGGTGGTATCGCCCAGGGGCAGGCTTTGTGTCTCCGGGGCAGTTTATTCAAGTCATAGAGGAAACGGGGTTAATCATCAATCTGGGCCAGTGGATTTTTCGCGAGGCCAGCCGCCAACTCAAAGCTTGGCAGCAACAGTTTCCAGAGCATCCGCTGAAAATGAGCATCAACCTGTCACGCCGCCAGTTTCATCAGGTTAATTTAGTTGAACAATTTGCCCAATGCTTAAACGATTTAGGTATTGACGGTCGCCAAATTCAGCTAGAAATTACCGAAAGCATGATCATGCACAATGTGGAAGCGGCGCGTCAACTGATGGAGCAGCTCAAGGCGCTGGGCTTGCAGTTAGCCATTGACGACTTTGGCACGGGCTATTCCTCCCTAAGTTATTTACATCGCTTCCCAAGCGATACCCTAAAAATTGACCAGTCCTTCGTGGGACGCATGGACAAAAGTCATGACGATCGCGAGATTGTCCACACTATCATTGCCTTGGGCCGTAAGTTGGGCATGAATCTGGTGGCCGAAGGTATTGAAACCCAGCCCCAGGTGGAGCTACTGCTGGAAATGGGCTGTTGGCGGGGGCAGGGGTACTGGTTTTCTAAGCCTCTGGCTCCTGCAGAGGCGAAGGCGTTAATTACGGCTCAGCTACCTCTGGCCATCCAGGAGCGTTGGGTCGGCGATTGCCCCGCCTAGCCATCAATCTTTTCAGCGTACCTGGCCTTGGACAGCTGGGCTAAATCCAGCTATACCCTTTTAGGCATCAGCCTTTTAGGCTTTGATGGTATTCGTTAAGGTGTCTAAAAAAGGTGGATTTTGATTGATTTCAGTCATCGATACTTAACATCAGTCAGTGGTTTAGCGATATACGATTAACTAATAGGATTCTGTGTTTTCAGGCACAGTGCCATCGGGTACAGATTAGGGGTTGACGGCTGAACACTGAACTTTATAGGCAGGAATTGCCGAATTTGGCACTGCTGGGGCAGAATTTCTGGAATTGTCCCCGAACCTATCTTTTTTGTCTTGATTCGCTGCAATTGGGCTACGAATGGACGTTGAAAGTTCAGCTAGATGTTGCCGACCTCGGTGCATATTCGAGGAGGTCGAATCATGGGAATTGCCAGCATCAATCCGGCGACCGGGGCCACTCTCCAGGTTTTTGATGCGCTAACAACGGCTGAGTTGGAGGAGAAGCTGACCCTGGCGGCTACTGGCTTTGACCAGTACCGGCACACCACGCTAGCCCAGCGAGCGGAGTGGTTGCAAGCTGCTGCTCAGGTTTTGGAAGATAACAAGCAGGTTTACGGCCAACTGATGACCCTGGAAATGGGGAAACCTCTAGCGGCGGCGATCGCTGAGGTAGAAAAAAGTGCCTGGGTCTGTCGGTTTTACGCCGAGCACGGGGCCGAGTTTCTAGCCGACGTGCCCGCCAGTACCGACGCTAGCCGTAGCTTTGTGCGCTATCAACCGCTGGGCTGCATCTTGGCGGTAATGCCCTGGAACTTCCCATTCTGGCAGGTGTTTCGCTTTGCAGCCCCAGCCCTGATGGCGGGCAATGTGGGGTTACTTAAGCACGCTTCTAATGTGCCCCAGTGTGCCCTGGCCATTGAAACGGTGTTCGAGAAAGCGGGGTTACCGGCGGGGGCTTTTCAAACCCTGCTGCTTGAAGCCGCTCGGATTGCCGACCTGGTGGCCGACGATCGCATCAAGCCGCTACTCTCACCGGCAGTGAGCCGGCTGGGGCCAGCCTGGCGGCGGCCTGCGGGCGGCAAATTAAAAAAACGGTGCTAGAGCTGGGCGGTACCGACCCCTTTATCGTTATGCCCAGTGCGGATTTAGCGGCGGCGATCGCCGCGGCGGCCACCGCTCGGATGCTGAACACGGCCAGTCCTGCAT
>JAAUUR010000456.1 GCA_012031045.1 Leptolyngbyaceae cyanobacterium SM2_5_2 | reverse complement strand
GCCGTCAGGCAGAATCAAACCCTGGTCAAAATAGCGCTGAGCCAGAGGATGCCGGGTTGAAATTGGCACGTGATAGCTCCCCAAATTGTCAAACAACGGGGCCAATGGAGGCTCAGTCTGCGTTCTAGTTTGGGTGTGAAGGTGAGTGTGGTCAGAACTTGCCCATGAGCTAAAGCTACTGGCTGGGTTCAGTACCATAATCATGGATAGAGCAAAGGGAAAAAGAGGCTTGTAAGCAGTTCGCATGGTCGTAATCTCCTGGGGTGAACGTGATATGCCGAAAGGCAAAAGGATAAAAGCAGAAGGATGAATGCGATGCTTGCCACGCAAGAGATGCATCAATCCGAAACCGTTTGAGGGCAGGTTGCAATAGGCTAAATAGGTTTATTGGCGGGTAAGCGGTGCCCACCCCTTGATTGCCTAGGGGTTAGGATTGGGGATAGCGAATCATGGGGAAAGAGGCGGTGAATCACCCGCTTGGATGGTGCCGATCACCTCAAAGCCATGGTGTTGATAGAAGGCGATATTCGAGGGTTTTGAGGATTCTAAATAGGCAGGCAGACGATCTCGATCGCACTGGGCTAGCACCGGTTGGAGCAGGGCAGACCCATAGCCTTTACGCTGCTGAGTTGGCTCGACAGCTAACAGGGACAAATACCAATGGGGATAGTGGGGATGGTAATCATCCATCTGATCCAAAATGGCCAGTAAATGAGCCTGCTGGGCGTCAAAAACGCTGCGTTGAAATAGCCCAATTAAAGCTTCTCCATCTGCTTCTATACCAGGGGCAAACCAGAGTGCTGCCCCGGCATAAGCCTCGGCTACATAGGTGGTTTTGCAACCAAAGGCTGGCCCGCCAAAGGTGCGAATAAATTCAGGGAAATAGGTGAGGTACTGATGAGAGTCTGGATACATCCAGCGCATGATCGGGTCATCACTAAAAGCCAGCATTAAAGCGGCGGTTAGATATTTTTGGTCGTTGGGGGTAGCTGTCCTGATTTGGATAGAGGGTTTCGGTTGGGCTAAGGTGGCTTTGTGGTTGGTAGTGGGAATAGATCGATGAATGAGCATAGGTTCCTCCGACTTGGCATCGGTGTAAAGCATCTGAACCTAAGTTAGTTAGTGGGGCGATCCAGAACCGCTCCCAAACCGATCCGCCAGGTTTGCCACCTGTAAAACTCGGTAATGAAGCGATCAATGAAGCGATTGTAGAGTGGGCCTTGCCCACCATTAGGGAAACAATTTTCCAGAAGTCGTTTTACGCCGTTAAGTCGGGCGTGGCAGCAAGCTGAATTAGCATGGCCGACCAAACACAGTCAAAGGGGATGTCAAACCGGCGGTGTGCTTCTCGAATAATGTCAGCATCGGGGGCGTTTAGCTCACAGGTCACGCGAGTGCGATCCAGCGATAGGTAGGATTGCACCCATTCAACCCCACGCTCGGCATAGCAGGGCAGGAGATGGCGATTGGCCTCATCCCATTGTTCCTCCGTAAAGCCTTGGGGATAGGTGCCCTGAAAAACCTTCAGATAGCCCTCACGGTGCTGGGGTTGTTCACCTTCGGGTTGAATCATAGTTGCTGTCCAAATGCTATTGAAGACTCCACCAGCCCGGCGGTAAGACTCGCGCACCGATTCAGCGTCGGGGGCATAGAAGGTGCAAATCATCCGGTGGCGATCGCTGGACAACAGCGAGTACCGCCACGTAGCGGCTCGCTCGGTCAAGCACTGTAGGACGCGAAAATCAGTATCCGTTGGGTTCTCTGGGGTGAGCGGAGCATCGGATAAAGTCTCAACCAGAATCAGTGCCATGATGACCTCAAGGTAATGTTAGTTTTCCCGACCGGAGGGGCAGAGGTGGGTAGATTTGGGATTTCCCCTCTTGGGAGGGGCAGGGGTGGGTTAATCTGCGGAAGAGCAAGGGTGGGTTAAGTTTGGAGTTTGGAGTTTGGCTCTTCCTCCGGGGAGGGGGTTGGATGGGGATGAAGCTGCTGGATTATTGGGTTAATGGCGGCCTGGGCCAGATGGCTGAGGGCTTGGCAGTCAACCGTCTGAAGGAAGGCCTCGAACTGGGTTCTGGCTTCGTCTAGGACACCTAATGCCAGCCAACCCTGGATTAAAAGAGCCCAACTCAAGGCAATTTCGCTGGGATGGTTGACGATTTGGGCATTTTTGAGGGCTAGTTCGGCCCGTTCTACGGCTAGTTCAGGCTGGCGGTGTTGCAAGTCCACTGTAGCAGCGCCAATCAGTACGTAGGCCAGCATGCGTTTGGCATCCACCTGTTGCAGGGTAGCAATGGCCTGAGTTAGCCCGTTGTCTGCCCCAGGTTCCTGTATCTGATAACGGGCCAGAGCGGCCAGGGCAGTGGCTACGGCTCCTTCGCTACCGCCACCCTGCACCTTCGCTGCCACGGTAGCCATTTCCTGGCAATGAGGTAGGGCGGCGGCGGGATTGCCAACCTCTAGCTCGACCATCGCCTGGTAGCTGAGGTAGGTACTCTCGCGCCAGTGATCGTGTTGGGCCTGGGCTAACCGCCAGGCCTTTTGTAAATAAGAGCGGGCTTCGTCGTAGCGGCCATAGTGGCGATGAATACTGCCTAACCCGCTATAGATATCGCCGATTTCTAACCCGACCCGACCGGCAAGGGACTGGGCCTCCAGGAGTAATGCTTCAGCCCGGATAATATCGCGGCCAATTTCAGCCAGACAGGTACCACTGCTAGCTAGCATTTGGGCCGCTGCGGCGGGGCTGGCTACTCGGCTGGCCTCCGCTACTCGCAGAGAGTGCTGGTGCACATCGGTATAGTTGTTGCGATCAAATTGAAGAATGACCTGAACCTCTAGGGCAATCGCTTCGGCCTCGGTTAACCCCAGTGCTCTGGCTGCTTCGGTCAGATACTGGGCTGCGGTGGCAAGGGTGGCCGCGCGATCGCCCGTTACCCCCGCCAGCGCACAAACCTTGAAAAGTTCGGCCTGATGGATGAGGCGAGTCTGGTCATCCAACCATTGGCAATGCTGAAGCCCCTGCTGTGCCAGTTCTGAGGCTTCGGCGTAGGCAAATAATTTAAGGCACCGCTGGGCGGCGGCCAGGGTTGCGGCGGCGGCCAGGGCATGATTGCCACCCAAGGAGGCATGGCGGGCAATTTCATTGGCGGTGCCATCGTCCTGGGTAGAGCGCTGTTGTAGTTTTTGAGCAATTTGCAGATGCACCAACTGACGGCGCGGGGCAGAGAGCTGCTGGTAGATGACCTGCCGCACAATGTCGTGGGCAAAGTCATAGCCCATTTCGTGTGCTAGGGCTGTTTCAGGGTCAATAGTGGCTTCAAGGCGAATAATCGCCTGCTGTTCCAGTTGTTCGATGACAGTGAGTAACTGGGTGGTGGAGCGATCGACCACGTAGGCCAGGGTGGAGGGCTGGAAGCTTCGGCCTAACGCCGCGGCCCAGGGCAATACCTCGCGAGTGGCCTCGTCTAAACCCTGCAGGCGATCACCAATCAACGCCTCCAGGGTGTTGCCTGGGGTAAGCTGGTTCTTTCCCCAGGCGCGGGCAATTTCCAGGGCAAATAGTGGGTTACCGCCGCTGTCGATAAAAATCTCACGCCGCCGTCGCCGATTGTTGAACGTTGGCGCGCCGCCGCCGGTCAATTAGGAACAGCTTAGATCTCTGCTTGAAACGGAGATGAGCATACACAGTGCAACGATTAGTGTGGGCCAAATTTAGCCCCTTTTTGTTTTCAC
>JAAUUR010000455.1 GCA_012031045.1 Leptolyngbyaceae cyanobacterium SM2_5_2 | reverse complement strand
TCCCACGGACTATGCCCCGATCCCCAGCCTTTAGCTTTGCCGCCAAGCATCGAGGCGTACTGGGGGCGATTGTGATTACGGTCCAGCCAGTAATCCGGCGGTGTACTACGGGGCGTAAAAATTTAAGGGGGCGTTTGGGGGCTCGTGTGAGGTAACTAAACAGGTGGAGGCTCTGCTCCCTAATCCCCCCGCCCCCTTGGCGAAAAAGGGCCACCTGGAGATGTTTGATCCCTGGCCCGATTACTGCGCAGCCCTCCAATCCCAGGTGGATCTAACCGCCATTCAACGGGCGATTTCCAGCGGTCAGCTCACGGTGTTCGCCGATGCTATGTATGGCTCGGCCTCCGGCGGGCTGCCCCGGCTGCTGGGGGAAGCCAGCGTCCATGAACTGCACCACCATGCCGACCCTCTGTTTGGGGGCAGTCCACCGGAGCCCCTGCCCCAGTACCTGGGGGAAATGCTGGATACGGTCAGGGCCTATGCCGCCACCAACGGGGGCGTTAAGGTCGGCCTGGTGTTTGATGGAGACAGCGATCGCATCGCCGCCGTAGATGGCCAGGGCAACTTCCTTAGCTCCCAAATTTTGATTCCTATTTTGATTGACCACCTTAAGGCTCGGCGGGGCTATGGCGGCGAAATCGTTAAAACCATTAGCGGTTCTAACTTAATTCCGGCGGTGGCTAAACTACACGGGCTGGAGCTACACCAAACCGCCGTAGGCTATAAATACATTGCCGACCGCATGCAGGATGCGGCGGTGCTGCTAGGGGGCGAAGAATCGGGCGGTATTGGCTATGGTCACCACATTCCTGAACGGGATGCCCTACTGTCAGCCCTCTATGTCCTGGAAGCGGTGGTAATGTCAGGGATGGATCTCAGCGATTACTACCGTAGTCTGCAGGAAAAAGTGAGCTACTTCTCTGAGTACGACCGCATTGACCTGCCCCTGGCCAGCATGGATGTTCAGGCTAAGCTGTTGGGCCAATTGGCTACCCAACCCCCCACCGAAATCGCCGGTAAGGCGGTTAAAGACTGCCTCTCCATCGATGGGTACAAGTTCACCCTGGCTGATGATAGCTGGCTGCTGATTCGCTTTAGCGGCACCGAGCCGGTACTGCGGCTCTACAGCGAGGCTAAGACCCTGGATGAAGTACACCGGCACCTGCATTGGGCTAAGGATTGGGCCACCTCGTTCACCTAACTTAAACCGAATCCTACTGGGCTACCCTCGATGCAGCAGGGCGAACCTCGTTCGCCCTTACTAGCCCCTCGATTTGACATAGAGATACCCATGCAATGTAGTCACAAATGTGACGTCATCACAGTCGCGGTGTATCCACAAGTGTGACATTTACCTTCGGGTGCGGCTCTGCCAGGACTAGGGCATGGGAAGGGCAAGCGACGCACTGAAGCAGGTTTTAGACACCTACAGCATTAGCCAGAATAAGCTGGCGGTTGCCTTAGGAATTGACTGCTCTGCGGTGTTCCAGTGGGTACACGACCAGCGAGAACCGTCTTCAGAGACGATCGTTGAGATTACCCAGGTGCTTAAAATCCTGAATCCCTTGGCAGCCAAGGAATTTGTGCAGCTCTACTTGGGCAACATTGTCGAGGATGATCAGGACAACGAGCCGTAGTCGATGGAACTTGAGTTTGATCAGAACAAGAGCCGCTCAAACAAGCTCAGGCATGGAGTGGATTTCGTTGAAGCACAGGTGCTCTGGCAGGATGATGACCGCATCGAAGTGCCTGCCCGCACCGCAGACGAGCCAAGATTGGTTATTGTAGGGAAAATCGGTACAAAGTTATGGATAGCGGTTGTGACCTACCGAGAAGGCAGGGTTCGCATTATCTCGGTTAGGCGAGCACGACAACGGGAGGTGGAGCTGTATGAAGGCAGAAGCATTTGACCGAAAATTTGACGAGGGCCAGGAGGACATCATGGATGACCTCGATCTGTCTCGGCTCAGACGCCCTGGCTATGAGCAGCAACGCATCGATGTCGATTTCCCGGCTTGGATGATTGAGGCGCTGGATCGAGAGGCGCTGCGGTTAGGGGTGAGTCGCCAATCGATTATTAAGGTGTGGATTGCTGAGCGGCTGGAGAATGTCTAAAAGTTAAACTCATTAGCGCTTAGATGTCTTCTAAAAAATGTTCTTACCCTAGATTCAAGAACTGACTGGTTTAGAATTGAGAAATATAAAAGGACTGCTGCACTATGCATCCTATTGTGAATGAGATCCAAAATTTGCCTCCCCAGGCTCAGCAGGAGGTGATTAATTTGGTTGCGGCGCTGGTTAAGAAGCAGCGGCACAACCCCAACCATCGCCTAAAGCAAACCTGGGCTGGGGCGATGCAAACGTATCGTGATACCTACACAAGCCTTAGCTTGCAAAAAGAAACTATGGACGATTGGGCTAGCCGTTTATCTGATTGACACTAATATTTGGCTAGAAAGGCTCCTCAATCAGCAGCAGGCTGATATTTTTGGTGAGTTTCTAACGGCGATTCCTTTGGAAAACTTTTCAATAAGTAGCTTGACATTTTACTTCAAAACAAAATCACTTCTCCAATGGTCTTTTGTCATATGGATTCCCCAAGAGCAGGTCGTACAAATTGCTTCTTATCGAAAACAATCCCTTTGCAAAGATGAAGATGATTACAATAAATGCAAGCACTAACAATGCACAAAGTATATCAAATAATAGGCTTGTTGCTCCCAGCACGAAAGAGAGCATAAAAATTACAGCTGCAAATATGCCAATTAATAGAGAGAAAGACTGCAACAGAATCCCCAAGAATGAGATCATAAATCTATAGACGAGGTAAGCATCATAACCCTTTGAATTTGAGTTTCCTGAAAGAAGCCAGGAATCAAAAAACTCCTTAAACGTTCTTGTTAACTCGCTCAGCTTGGCTTTATAATCACTATTAACATCATCGGATTTTAAGCAATCTTCAGGAGGCTGACCAAGTAATTCACTTGAACTTATGAGAGTATCCTGCTGAATTTTAAAAAGATTGTCAAAGTAATCTTTTGGATTTATTCCGTCAGCAAGCAAGCTCATCAAAAGCCTTGTAACGGATAGGCCCAGAAAATAGCCAACCAGGTCTTTATTTGAGAGAACCATGTTGCCAGTTTTGAATACATAAGCAGTGATTTTGGAATAGAACCCTATGGAAATGGAAACAAGGAGAAGAAATAAAGATACTGAACTTAGGATTGTCTCAAAAACAGTTACCTCGCCTCTTAATTTGATCTGAATTAAGCTGGTCACAAAGAATCCCAAGACAGCTAAACCAACATTGGTCAGCCAACCTTCAAACTCTTGTTTTGCACTGGAAAGTTTTTGTATATACTCTCCTTCAAGATTTGGCTCATCAAATTCCTTGAAAAAACCTTCCTTGATCTCATTAAAAAGATAAGAAAATTTTTCATTATCGTTGAGAAATTCTAATTTATCGCTGTCAGAATCATGCATAATCAGAGATTAAAGGCCGAAGGAATTAGTTCACCGTAGCATGCGCTTTTCTTAAATTTTGATTCCTTTTGCCTTTGCAATACCTGAAGCCGTTAGTTCAAAGCCGTCGTTTATTGTGACAGCGTTCAAAAAAACCTTCTTTCTCTAGAAGCCAGTAGGTTTCGATGATTTCATCTCGTATTCATATCTGCATATTGTTCAAAGTTCCACAATGATATTTTGAAGGAAGCATAGATTGTTGGAATTTTCATTCAA
>JAAUUR010000454.1 GCA_012031045.1 Leptolyngbyaceae cyanobacterium SM2_5_2 | reverse complement strand
GGCGTGCAACTGGTGCTAGATGCCGTGGTGGACTACCTGCCTAACCCGCTGGAAGTTCCCCCGCAGCCCGAAATTGACCTGGAGGGTAACCCCACTGGCGGCTTTGCCTATGTGGATCCTGAAAAGCCCTGCGCGCTCTGGCCTTTAAGATCATGGACGATCGCTTCGGTGCGCTTACCTTTACCCGGATCTACTCTGGCCAGGTGAAGAAGGGCGACACCATTCTGGATACGGCTACCGGCAAAACCGAGCGGGTGAGCCGGATTGTAGAAATGCATGCTAACGACCGCGAGGAAGTTGAAGAGGCCCAGGCCGGGGACATCGTGGCCCTGATTGGCATGAAAAGCGTGCAGACTGGGCACACCCTAGCCGACCCCAAACAACCCGCTACCCTGGAGCCCATGGTCTTCCCTGACCCGGTTATCTCCATTGCGGTGTCTCCTAAGAAAAAGGGCGACAACGAGAAAATGGGGATGGCCATCAGCAAAATGGTGCAGGAAGACCCCTCCTTCCAGGTGGAAACCGACGAAGAGAGCGGCGAAGTCATCCTCAAGGGCATGGGCGAACTGCACCTGGATATCAAGGTCGATATCCTCAAGCGCACCCACGGCGTAGAAGTGGAAGTGGGCAAGCCCCAGGTGGCCTACCGTGAGTCCATCACCCGTGTGCTGCAAGACAGCTACACCCACAAGAAGCAGTCCGGTGGTTCCGGTCAGTACGCCAAGATCGACTACTCGGTTGAGCCTGGCGAGGTGGGCAGTGGCTTCCAGTTTGAGTCGAAGGTAACCGGCGGTAACGTACCCCGCGAATTCTGGCCAGCGGTGCAGAAGGGCTTTGAAACCAGCATCGACAAGGGGCCCCTGGCCGGTTATCCGGTGGTAGATCTAAAGGTGACCCTCACCGACGGCGGTTTCCACCCGGTAGACTCGTCGGCGATCGCCTTTGAAATTGCCGCCAAGGCGGCCTATCGCCAGTCCCTCGCCAAAGCTGGCCCCCAACTGCTAGAACCGGTGATGAAGGTAGACGTGTTCACCCCGGAAGACTACATGGGCGATGTGATTGGTGACCTGAACCGCCGCCGGGGCATGATCAAGTCCCAAGACCCCACCCTCACCGGGGTACGGGTCAAGGCCGATGTACCCCTGAGCGAAATGTTCGGCTACATCGGCGACCTGCGCACCATGACCTCCGGACGGGGCCAATTTCCATGGAGTTCTCCCACTATGCCCCCTGCCCCAGCAACGTGGCCGAAGAGGTGATTAAAGAAGCCAAAGAGCGCCAAGCCGCGTCCTAGTGACTTGAGAGCTGCGGTTGGAGACAACTCCAACCGCATTTTATTCTCCGGAATTGATGATGCTCCAGCCTGTATTGGGCTGGAGCTTTTTTACGAGTTGTGGGATCGAAAAATCGAACAAGTACACTACTCGAAAGACTTCCATCCCCAATTGTCTATCCGGCTACTATAGAGATGCAGCGGATATGTAGCCGCCTAGGATTATCCTACTATGATGGCTTCTCCCTTTCCAGGCATGGATCCCTACCTTGAGAACCCAGGGCTGTGGTCGGCGGTACACAGCCGATTAATTGTGGCCATTGCCGACGATTTGGTCGATCATCTGGATGAAAAATATCGGGTTGAAATTGAGAAACGTACCTACTTCAGTGGTGACGACGAGACGGTGCTGGTTGGCATTCCTGACGTGGCGGTTGCCACTGGTCGGGGAGATAATACCAGTTCCCAGGTTGGAACCTTAGCCCTAGCGGTTCAACCGGAAATGGTGACCGTGCCTATTTCTGAAGAAGTCGTTGAGCGCTATCTTGAAATTCGCGAGGTGGCTACAGGTCGCGTCGTCACGGTAATTGAATTGCTCTCCCCTAAAAATAAACGGCCTGGGGAAGGGCGGATCGCCTACCTGCGTAAGCGTAATCGGATCTTAGCCAGCCTCTCACACCTGGTTGAAATTGATTTACTGCGGGGTGGGCAGCCTTTTCCGATGTCGGCTGTGCTGGCTAGTGATTATCGCATTCTGGTGTGTCGGGGAGAGCGTCGCCCCCTAGCCGATTTGTATCGCTTTGGGCTAAGGCATCCATCCCATCGGTACCGATCCCGCTGATACCTGGAGAGGTAGAGCCAGTGCTAGCGCTACAGCCACTGCTGAATCGAGTCTATGATAGAGGGCGTTACGCGATGGCTATCGATTACCAGACTCCCCTAAACCCGCCTCTACAGCCAGACGATATAGCCTGGGTGAAGCAGCGTTTGGGCAACTGAGCTAAAAATCAGCTTAGATCTGAAAATTAAGTAAACTTGGAAAAATTTGGTGATAACCCTTGAGGTTTATAACATTAGCGTCTACTAGCGCAGAATCTCTAAATATTTGGATGAATCAATGACTGACACTGGAGTCACCGCTGAGATCCCTTTGGCGAGATGCTAAACTCTAAGGAAATCATGGGTAGCTTTTAGTACGTTAATAGCCTGGTTCTAGGCTATGAGAACTCAAATTTAAGGGTTCTGCGGGCACTACTGACTTGGAACATTAGTCAATTGGCTACAGCGGGGCGTCTACACCATCTCTCCAGATACCTGAACATCGCTACACAACTCTGTGCAGCTCTTAACGAGGATACCAGATTGACTCAGGGGATCTGTTTGATTTCTGTGGACGCGCTTACCCAATTGCTCTACGATGACCTTAAGACTAGGACAGGTGCTCCCGATCGCGGGTGTTGGCCGGTGGCTCGGCGCATCGGCCAGGAGGTGCAGCGCATTTGTAGCGAGAGCGATCGGATCCAATCCTCCGGTGAGGTAGGCACCTGGGCGCGATCCTTGGCCAGGCACCGGGTCGAGCAATGCCTGCGCTACTACGCCCTTGGTTCGCGGCAGGGTCGGGTTGAGCTCCATAGCACCCTTAGCGCCATCGTCTATCGCTCACATTACGCCGCCCCAGGTGCAGACCAGTTACCAGGGCCGGCTGAATCTAATTGAAGACTTTCTCCAGAGCTTCTACGTCGAGGCCCTCAGCGCCTTTCGCCGCGAAAACCGGCTGACCGACCAGTACCAACCCCGCACCCTGCTAGAACTGGCCGAGTTTATGGCCTTTTCTGAGCGCTACGGCAAACGCCGCATCCCCTTGCCGGGGCATCGCAGCCAGCAGTTGATTATTCTCAGAGCCCAGACCTTTTCTAAGCAGCAACCGCCAGAACTCGCGATCGATATCGAGCAGGCTACCGACTACGGTAACGACAGTGATGATACCCGGCCTGCCGCATCCCATCAGCGGGTGCGGGAAGAGATGATTGCCCAAGTCGATGAGTTACCCGATAACTCTCTACGGGCGGAGGTAGTTGAGAAATTGCTGGCCTATCTTAAAGAACGAAACCAAACGGAGTGCGCCGACTACTTCACCCTGCGCCTGCTCGACCTACCTACCCAGGAAATTGAAGCACTGCTGAACCTCACGCCTCGCCAGCGCGACTACCTGCAGCAGCGGTTCAAGTACCATCTGCTGCGGTTTGCCCTTTCCCACCACTGGGAGCTCGTGCACGAGTGGCTAGGGGCCGGGCTAGAGCACAATTTGGGGCTAACGCCGCAGCAGTGGCAGCAGTGGCAGCAGACCTTAAACACCAAACAGGCTAGAATATTGAGCCTAAAACAGCAGGGTGTGAGTGATGCCGAAGCCGCCAAAATTCTGGGATTAACCAGCACCCAGTTTCATAAGCAGTGGACTAAATTGCTGGAGCAAGCGTGGGAAATTCGT
>JAAUUR010000453.1 GCA_012031045.1 Leptolyngbyaceae cyanobacterium SM2_5_2 | reverse complement strand
CTCTGCGAGCTAAAAGAAGCCCAAATTCGCGATGGTCTGCATATCTTTGGTTGCTGCCCTACTGGACGCCAACTGCGGGATTTAATCATCGCCATCGCCCGCCACCCCGGCCCTCATCGCCAGGGGTTGACCCGCGCCCTCGCCGAAGCCTGGAAGCTTGACATGGATCCCCTCACCGCCAACCCCAGCGACCCCATGCCGCCGCCCTATCGCACCGTCGCCAGTGCCATCGCCGCGCTGGAGGAAGAATCTGCTCGGCTGGTAGATGCCCTTTTGGCTAATCCCTCTGCCTCCCCGGTAGAATTTATCCACCCCTCCCCCTTCCCAGGAGGAAACCCACCCCTCCCCCTCCCAGAAGGGGAGGCTGTGCCAAAATCTAGAATCCCAGGCCGTAGCAAGCTTGACTCAAGAATTCGACTGGATCCGTCATACGCTACTACCCGCCCTGACCCAGACCACCGACGAAATCCGCTACTTACTGAAGGGGCTGAATGGCGGCTACATCCCCAGTGGCCCGGCGGGTGCCCCTACCCGCAACCGGCCCGATGTACTGCCGACTGGCCGCAATTTCTTTTCGGTGGATATTCGCGCCATCCCCACCGAAAGCGCCTGGGATGTGGGACGACGGGCCGCCGAAGTGCTGATTGAAGCCTACACCCAGGAGCATGGCGAGTATCCCCAAACTCTGGGCTTGTCGGTGTGGGGCACATCCACCATGCGCACCGGAGGAGATGACCTGGCCGAAGCCCTGGCGTTGATGGGGGTGCGCCCGGTGTGGGATGGCCCCTCGCGGCGGGTGGTGGATTTTGAAATTCTGCCGTTGAGGGCGCTGGGCCGACCCAGGGTGGATGTTACCCTGCGGATTTCGGGCTTTTTTCGGGATGCGTTTCCTAACCTGATTGACCTGTTTGACCAGGCGGTAGCCGCTGTGGCTGAGCTAGAGGAACCACCGGAGCAAAATCCCCTAGCGGCCAGGGTGCAGCAGGAAAGTGACGATTGGCAGCGGCAGGGATTGACAGCAGAGCAGGCCCAGGCTCGCGCCCGGTACCGCATTTTTGGCTCTAAGCCCGGTGCCTACGGGGCGGGGCTGCAAGGGCTGATTGAATCGCAAAACTGGACGACCGATGAAGACTTAGCCCGCGCCTACCTGAACTGGAGCGGCTATGCCTACGGACGCGGTGCCACAGGCCACGCTATGCCGGAAGCCTTTGAGCAACGCTTGCGCCACCTGCAAGTGGTGCTGCACAACCAGGACAACCGCGAACATGACCTGCTCGACTCCGATGACTACTACCAGTTCCAGGGCGGGATGACGGTGGCGGCCCGCACCCTGAAAGGGCAGTCCCCTACTACCTACTTTGGGGATAATGCGATTACCGAAAAGCCCAAGGTGCGATCGCTGGTCGCCGAAATTGCCAAGGTCTACCGCTCTCGCGTGGTCAACCCCAAGTGGATTGCTGGAGTAATGCGCCACGGCTACAAGGGGGCCTTTGAAATGGCCGCCACGGTCGATTACCTGTTTGCCTACGATGCCACCACCCGCTGCGTGGCCGACCACATGTACGAAGGCGTGGCCCAAGCCTATGTGCTGGATCCAGTAGTGCAGGAATTTGTGCAAAAATCTAACCCCTGGGCCTTGCGGGACATGGCCGAGCGCCTGCTCGAAGCTCACCAGCGCGGCCTCTGGGAAACGGCTAATTCAACGATGCTAGATGCCCTGCGCCAGGTGGCCCACGCCGCCGAAGGCATTTTGGAGGAACGGCAAGGGTAGACGGAAAATTGGAAACGCCAGACCTCCGAGGTTTGTCAAACCACTCGGAGGTCTACCCAACCTAAACTAGGTTTAATTCAAACTGTCTACTGACTCCTTCCCTCGATAGTTATCGACTAGGACGTATCCACTCACTAAAAGCACCCAAACCGGAAATAGCAGAAAGACCCAACCCAGCCGACCGATATAGCCAATTCTCAGCAGCATGAGAGCCGCGAACGCATACCCTATCCACGTCATCCAGCGGGGAATTACCTGGGTGCGAATAAATAGAGTGCAGGCTGAGATCATAAACACTCCGGCCATCCTAATACCGTAGTTGCTTAAAATCTCACGGGCGATGGTACGCCCAAGCATGGAATAATCGCTTGTAATTGGGTCAGTAGATGCAACGTCGTAGGGAAGAATCAGACCGCCGGCAACCGCTGAGCTAACAAACAGCATGGCCAGAAATAGCAACCCACTGCCGAAAAAGACCGTCGCAAAAAACTGATCCTCACGATCTCCCAGTCGATCACGCACGGCTCCCATAAACCAGAGGAAGGCAATCCCCGCAAAGGGAACCAGGTTGAGCGCGAGAACCATGAGGGCTTGGTTGGGGATGACCCCTGGCGTGGCATCGCTCAGATCGGGCGCGACCAAACTCAATATCAGCACCAGACTGATAATTAGCAGAACCGAAAATACAATACCGGCGATCGCGGCGGCCTTAGGTGCTTTTAAGCGGGCACGACGAGTCAAAAAGGGGTCTTCTGTAGGCATCGTTTTTAAGGTTTAAAGATCTAGGATTCCGTCAAATGGCTACATTGTCAGCGTTCAAGCTCAAAGGCAAAAACCCGTTGCCAATCTCGCTGGATATCCACCACTATCCAACCCTGCTGGTCAGCCTCAACGAGCCCCTGTTTCAGGCTGCTCATGCCGGTTTGATCGTAGCAGAATTCACGTTTGCCATCTGTGTGCCGCACGATCATGGCCAAACTTCTCCCAGGCCCCGCCGTCGTCCACTGCAGCATTTGTAAATCGCCATCGGAGTTGCCAAAGGCGGCGATCGGCCTTTTGCCAAGGTAGTGCTGGATTGCCGCTGGTTTACCGGCTTTGTCATTAAAGAAATACAGCTCTGGCAGCCGCCTAATCACAGGCTTACCGTCATACAGTTCAAACTGAGTTTTGGCGCTACTGCCAATGACCTGCTCTGGTGGAACCCCATAAACCTGCTCAGTGCAGGCCCGCATGAACTCTACCCCACCCCCAGAAACGATGAACGTTTTGAAGCCATTGGCTCGCAGGTAAGCCAGCAGTTCCAGCATCGGCTGGTAGGCCAACTCCGGGTAAGGCCGATGCAGGGTGGGATGTCTGGCCGTAGCGAACCAGTCCTGGACGATCTCCGCAAACTCATCGGTCGTCATACCGGCATGGGTCACCACCACCAATTGCAGGAGAGCGGTTTCGCCGCCCGCCATCACCGCGTTTAAATCGCCTTTCAACACTGACGCAAACGGCTCCTGAGTCTGCCACTCTGGGTGCTGGGGGGCCAGTTGCTTAACCCGATCAAACACAAAGAACGCCTGCACATACAGGGGGTACTCCACCCAAAGGGTGCCGTCATTGTTGAAAACCGCAATGCGATCGCTTGGGGGAACAAAGGATAGGCCGTTCGGCGTAGTTACGGCTGCCACAAAATCCAGAATCGCCTGTTTTGCAGCACCATCTTTCCAGGAAGCAAGGGGATGGGTCATAAAGGCTTGAGAAGCAAGGCGGAAGTTAAGCGACGAGCAAAGGTTTGGGGGTAGAAACCTGGCTGCTAGTGGAGTTGGCAAGAATCAAGGGATAAGCCAACAAAAGCTGAGAATATATGGCTCTTCTGACTTCGCAGTGATAAGTATAGCTAATGAGAAAAAGAAGCTAACAGGCGGGCTCGGAAATTTTCAAAGTTAGTAAACCCATAGGCTTGCCGCTTGATGAGCTTCAGTTTGTTGTTGATCCCTTCCATCACTCCACT
>JAAUUR010000452.1 GCA_012031045.1 Leptolyngbyaceae cyanobacterium SM2_5_2 | reverse complement strand
CCAAAGCAAAAACGCTGGCGATAGAGAGATCCGCGGCCAGCAAAATGAATAACACTGATACAGCCAGTACCGTCAACTGGCCTTTGAAGCGCCGTAGCAAGCGTTCATCGGGGACGGAGAGCGATCGCACCACAATGCCCGCTACCACAGTGGCCATCAGCCCCGATTCACTGCGAATCGTTTGAGCAAGGCCAAAAATCCCCCACAGACCACCGAGTACCACCAGGTTACGTAAATCTTCGCTTAAAAGCTGGCGCGCTTGAGAAAAAGGCCGATCATCCCGCCGCCAATCGCGCCAATTAAAACCCCAATGCCCAGCCTCACCGTCAATCCACCAATAATCGATCCTGGATCGGCATCGCCGTTCAGAATAATCCCCAGCACCACGACCGCTAGTACTGCACCCACCGGGTCAATCAAAACTCCTTCTCCCTCCAGTAGAGTCGCTACTTTGCGATCTACCTTGACCTGGCGCAGGAGTGGCGTAATCACGGTGGGGCCAGTTACTACCACCAGCGAGGCATAGAGAAAGGCCAGCGTCCAGGGAAACTCTCCCAGCCAGTGGGCGGCAATACCTCCACCCACCAAGGTGATAAACACACCTACAGTAACCAAGTTGCGGAGGCTGTTAGAGACCTGATCCAGTTCACTTAACTCCAGGCTGAGGCCGCCTTCAAACAAAATCAACGCTACGCTCAGCGCCACAATTACCTCTAACCCCACCCCTAACTCCTGGGGATGGAGCAACCCAACCCCATCTGGCCCCAGGCCAACGCCAAACAGCAGCAGGAAAATAATGCTGGGAACCTTTGCCACCTCCCCCACTACCTGAGCTGCAACCCCGGCCATAACCGTGAGCACCATCTGCAATGTCAGCTCAAAGGCAGTATCCATAAAGTGAGTTAGGGGCAGCGTGTGAGCAACGGCAGACCTATCTTAGGGACTAGTCGTAAGCCTGGCGCCAGTGACCGATCCTGCAACACATCCCGTCTAGGATAGCACTCCTATTGAGGGGAGGCACCCGTCCTGACCTGGCGGCCAAGCACCAAACCGCTATTGAGCTAAATTTTGGAAATATCAAGACAGCTTACACATCGCCATCAATATTCAAGCTAGCTGTAAAACTTTATTTCAATTCCTATGCTTATCTCTACGGTTTGAAGAGGCTATAGTTAGTATTTTAGACAGACCATAAAAAACACTCAAAAAAATCGCAAGAAGCTACACGCATAAGAGGCTATAAAATTATCTGCTTGAGGATTAAATATTACTCCATTTGCCTTTGGAGAAAGATCCATGCTGAGCAACTCATCCCTCGAAGGAAGATTTATCCCTGACGTGATGTTCTGCCTATGGACTAACGGATGCTGCCAGCCAACTAAAAGCAAAGACTTTTTTGCCCAAAAAACTATTATAGTCTTTGGCATTCCTGGCGCTTTTGCACCGCTGTATTCATCCTTGCAGTTACTTGACTTCCATCACTACGTGGAACTATTCAAGCGCCATGGAGTTGACGACATAGCTTGTATTTCTGTGAATGATCCCTTTGTGATGCAGGAATGGATTGACCAAGAAAACATTCATAACCTAACGATTATCCCAGATGGCGATGGGGAGTTTTCTCGTCAACTTGGTATGCTGGTAGACAGGCGGCACCAAGGTATGGGGGAACGTTCGCGGCGATATTCCATGTTGGTTGTTAATGGAATAATCGACAAAGTTTTTCCTGAGCCTGCTGATGTGGATGATAGCCTCACGGTAGCTGATGCTAAAACTATGCTGGCTTACCTAAACCCTCAAGCTGAACTGCTCCCAGAGGCCACTCTATTGGTTCATCTTTGGAAAACCTTATTGGAACCTCAGACCACTTTATCTGGCAGCTTGAATTACTAAAATAGGCCCATCGAAAAAACGGCCAATGGGCCACGAACACTCTGGATACCCCCGTCATCGCAAACAGCCTCACCAACCTCCGATACCGTCGGGCTACTTTTCCTGCCCGCTTATAATGAATCTAGCCCATTGCGCCTCCGCCTTATGGCCAGCTTCGAATATGCCGCTCTGGCTGTTCCTGAATATTGGATTGTAGACCTCCTGAAGGCAAAACTGACTCTGCTGGGTTGGGAAGAAGGCTGGTATGAGGAAACCGTTTTCACCGGTAACCAGGCTGTTTCATCGCCTAAACGGCCAGAGGCGCAGGCTAAGCTGCGCCTCTGAGGGAAGATCTAGATAGGCTAGACCTCGAACTAGGCGGCTTCCATCCAATCATAGATTTGCTCAAGTTGCTCCAGGGTAACTAAACCGTACTGCCAAGGATCATCGGTAATGGCCCAGGGTCTTGCTCGCTGTGCTTCAGGGCAACCTGGAGAGAGGCCGCTGAAATAGCCAATTCATCCTGTAAGAACTGAATCAGATTAGGGGTTACGTTGACTGTCATATAGAATCACCTCCTTAGTGACGTTAGAACTCGCGGATATTGCCCACGATTTTACACAAGGTTGCCTCTGTAGCAACACCAAGATTTAGCCAAATTACCCAACGTTTCATCACACCCCTACCATCCGCCGCCCGTGGAACCTCAATGGAGGCCTGGTTCCCCAGAATTTGGGTAGATGAGAGGTTTCTTTTGTTCATACAGCGGCGAGTGAAGAGTCCTGCCGGGTAGGTCAACACGGGCAACGGTAAAAAATAATGCCAGGACTTTGCCCCAGACACTAGACTAAACTTCATTTAACTTTAAAAGCCTTAACAATTACCATAGCGCCTACTTTCAGATCCGCCTACCCAATCTTTTGGCCAGGGGCCGCCACCAATCTCCAGCCCGCCCAACTGGCTGGTAGCCGTTACTATGGGCGTCAGGTGCTTCTTTTCTTTGCGCCAAAGGGCTAGATTAATGTGCCCGTGGGCGGTGTCGCGGCTGCAATAGGTTAATCCCTGGTGGGTGGGGGCGCGCAGCAGCAGCCCAGGCTGGGTGGTTGTGCCGGTGAGTTCTACCCGGTAGTCAGCCCGCTCGGCCCACATATGCCAATAACCCCAGGGGGAAATATGCCAGCTTACCGTGGCGTTCCAGGGCACGAATTCGTAGAACTGACCCTGGTGGTGAATCCCCACCATTGCCACCTCTTCCATCCAGGTCAGCACCTGGCGGCGACCTCCCCCCGCCGTTAGGGCCAGGTCTGGCTGGTGGTCAAAGGCGTTGCAGTTGAGCCAAAACCACTTTTGTGGAAACGACCCACCCCAGTTTTTTTCGCTGTAGGCCGGAGCGTTGGTAAATTTGTAGCGCTGGCCTTGCCACTCAACCCAGCCAGTGGCAAAACCGTGGGCCATCAGAATTTGCCAACCCGGTTCAAAAATTTGAAATTGAGACAGCCAGCCCGCCGTTGATTGCTGCGGTTGGGCAGGCATCCCCCAGCCGTAGATGGGCGCTGTGGCATATTGCCAACGCACCGTTTCGCCCCGGCCTGGATCGTGCAGTTGCCCTTGGTGCCACGTAGCTGTGACCTGATAACCCTCAGCCACCCGGCGGCTAAACTCGCCGGGATATAGAAACTGAGCCTCCAGCCCCATCAAAGGCCGCCGCCAGTGCCCCAACCCCAAACCCTCTGGCCAGGCCCAGAACAGGCGAGGGTTTGGCAGCGTGCGACAAAAATAACTGTCATTAGGACCAAGAATTTGAGCCGCGCCGCCGCTGTGGAATTGCCCGCCCGCCGGATCTTCAATGGAGTACATGAAGGCGAAGGTTTGCCTGACCTCTGGCAAGGTAAGGCGAAAGT
>JAAUUR010000451.1 GCA_012031045.1 Leptolyngbyaceae cyanobacterium SM2_5_2 | reverse complement strand
TTGGCGATGTGGCTGGCATTGAGCAGGCCAAGCTAGAGCTAACCGAAGTGGTGGACTTTTTGAAGAATGCCGACCGCTTCACCGCTGTGGGGGCCAAAATTCCTAAGGGAGTGCTGCTGGTTGGCCCACCGGGGACGGGCAAAACCCTGCTGGCTAAGGCCGTGGCTGGGGAAGCTGGGGTGCCCTTCTTTTCGATTTCGGGCTCGGAATTTGTGGAAATGTTTGTAGGCGTCGGTGCATCCCGCGTGCGCGACCTGTTTGAACAGGCCAAAGCCAATGCCCCCTGCATCGTGTTTATCGATGAAATTGACGCTGTGGGTCGTCAGCGTGGCGCTGGTTTAGGCGGCGGCAACGACGAGCGAGAGCAAACCCTCAACCAGCTCCTAACCGAGATGGATGGCTTTGAGGGTAATACTGGCATCATCATCATCGCCGCCACCAACCGACCCGATGTGCTGGATGCTGCCCTGCTGCGCCCTGGCCGGTTCGACCGTCAGGTGGTGGTCGATCGTCCCGACTACGCGGTCGTTTGGAATCCTCAACGTCCACGCCCGCGGCAAGACCTTTGCCAAGGATGTGGACTTGCAGAAAATCGCCCGGCGTACCCCTGGCTTTACCGGGGCTGACCTTTCTAACCTGCTCAACGAAGCCGCTATCCTGGCGGCCCGCCGCAGCCTCACCGAAATCTCGATGGATGAGGTCAACGACGCCATCGACCGGGTGCTGGCCGGGCCTGAGAAGAAAGACCGCGTCATGAGCGAAAAGCGCAAGGAACTGGTGGCCTACCACGAGGCCGGTCACGCCCTGGTCGGTGCGCTGATGCCCGACTACGATCCGGTGCAAAAAATCAGCATCATCCCCCGTGGTCGGGCTGGTGGTTTAACCTGGTTTACCCCCAGCGAAGACCGCCTGGAGTCGGGGCTTTATTCCCGCTCTTACCTGCAAAATCAGATGGCGGTTGCCCTGGGCGGTCGCATTGCTGAGGAAATCGTCTTTGGCGAAGAGGAGGTCACCACGGGTGCCTCCAACGACCTGCAACAGGTAGCCAGGGTGGCCCGCCAGATGGTGACTCGCTTTGGCATGAGTGACAAGCTGGGGCCGGTAGCTCTGGGTCGCCAGCAGGGCAACATGTTCCTGGGACGCGACATCGCCGCCGAGCGTGACTTCTCTGAAGAAACCGCCGCCACCATCGACGAAGAGGTGCGCTCTCTTGTAGACGAAGCCTATGTTCGCGCTAAGCAGGTGCTTGCCAGCAACCGCCATGTTCTCGATCAACTGGCTCGGATGCTGGTAGACAAAGAAACCGTCGATGCCGACGAGCTTCAGCAACTACTGGCCAGTAGCGATGTGCGGATGGCCTCTATTGCCTAGCCTGAGCTAGGCCGTCTAACTGGTTAGACCTTGGAGGAGGGGCGCTTTTCGGAGCGTCCCTCTTTTTTGTGGGCTTTCTCAATGCCTGGCCTAAATGTCCATAGCTCCGCAGTAGAATGAAGACTCTCTCTATCGGCTCTCGGCCATGCACACCCAAGATCGCGCTCTGTCTATTCCTACGACGGGTTTAACTTATCCCAGTCGGCACGCTAGCGTCAGCCGCACCACCGGAGAAACCGATGTGCAGGTGAGTCTGAATCTAGACGGCAGCGGCCAATGTGTGGCCAAGACCGGGATTCCCTTCCTTGACCACATGTTGCATCAAATTGCCTCCCACGGGTTACTTGACCTAGAGGTGCAGGCCACAGGGGACATTGAGATTGACGACCACCACACTAACGAGGATGTAGGTATAACGCTAGGGATGGCGCTGCACAAGGCGTTGGGCGATCGCAAAGGCATCACCCGCTTTGGCCACTTTCTCGCCCCGCTGGATGAAGCCCTGGTGCAGGTGGCGCTAGATTTTTCTGGACGGCCCCACCTCAGCTATGGCCTGGAGATTCCGACCCAGCGGGTGGGCACCTACGATACCCAACTGGTGCGCGAGTTTTTTGTGGCCGTCGTCAACCATAGTCAAATGACGCTGCACATTCGCCAACTGGATGGCATTAACTCCCACCACATCATTGAAGCGACCTTTAAAGCCTTTGCCAGAGCCATGCGCATGGCCGTCGAGGTCGATCCACGACGGGCGCATTTGATTCCCAGCTCGAAGGGAGTGTTGTGATTTTGGATGGGTGATTTTGGACTGGCGATTAGACCTCTCCAATAATTGTCAAAATGAGGGCTGAAGCCCTTACTACAAGCCCATCAAAAATCTTTTCTGGAGAGGTCTATTAGGGTTAACCTGGGGCCAGAATCAGGATAATGCTTAAGGAACTTGAGTTTGCAATAAGCTATCCAAAAAAAACGGCCCATTTTGCCCTACCTAGAAGGGCGAAGGTGAGGCTTGCCCCCGGCGCCAACGTTACCTAATCACCTAATAGGATAAAGTGACGCCATGGCCAAGGTACAGAGACAAACCCAGGACAAAGACAGCGAAAGCTTGACCTGGAGGGATTTGACGAGTTGAGACTGAGGGCGGAAAATCTCATACTCTGGGGTTTCATCATGTCCTACGGCTGTTAATCAAAAATGGCGTCGATCGCCCGTATTGCATTGCTCCCCCGGCGTAGGGCGTCCCCTAGTTCGTCAATGTCTTGCCAGGTATCACAGAAGTCATTACTGGGGGATATCCAGATCGGCCACCAGGTAGTACTCAAACAAGTCAGTCTTATCGATGGCTGGCACGGTAACGGCGCTCATGTGCCAGACCAGTTCACGGTCTAACAACGTGCTGGTGCTGGTCTGTTCGGTCGCCATGCCGGGTAGGTCAACAATGTAACGGCCTGGGGTGGACGAGAAAAACTGCCAGGGTAAGGAGGCGATCGTCTCAGCCGTTTCGCTTTGGGCGAGGGCGGGTGGGTCGCCTTGGCCCCTCAAGGCCCAAGGACCAAGGCCGCAACCCGACGGAGCAAGTAGCGTTAGCAGGATAACTCTTCCGTGCATAGATAGCCGTCAACGTTGGATGTAATTGGGGTTAGAAAAACATAAACAGCGACAGTTGTAGAGTCACCCAGGGATCCGCAGAGCCGCCTACCGCCTGCCGAATGGCGCCACCTGGAAACCCAACCGAACCCACCCCCTGGAGCAAGAAATTTTGAGCCAGGGTGTAGCGACCAATGAAGACTAATTCATGGCCAATATCGGTGAATTCTAGGGTTGAGAGGGTTGGATTGCCACCCAGGTTATTTAACTGATCGGCAAAGCGGTAGTAATAGTCCAGCGACAGTTCGAGGTTGCGGCTGGGTTGCACCTTGAAGGTGACTCGGTGAGAAAAACTGTTGGAGTTGTTGTAGACCTTGCCCAGGTTAACCCCCTGTAGCCAATCCGTCAGGCCGCTGGCCTGGAGCGGATCAAAGCGCTCGTAGGTGGTGGTGTTGGGATTGTCGCCACTAAACCCGGCGAAGCGGTAGCTGAGGCTGGGTCGCCAGGGCACCTCCTCAGCGGTATAGCCCAGCCAAACATAGCCTCCCTGGGCCGCCATGCTCTGTTGGGTACTAAATTGGAAGGCATATTCACTCTCGGCCCACAACCCCGACACGCCAAATAAGGACGAGAGGCGTAGGCGCGGATTGATCACCTGTAACCCTTCGCGGCTAAAGTCTCGACCGTCGGGCAAGAGGTAGGCACGGTTAGATTGGGGCACCGCCACGTAGGTGAGGGCCGCTTCTAGATTTTGGTTGTTGTTAAAGCTGAGGCTGGTGCCTAGATACTGGGTGTTGCTATCGGCCACGGGCAGTTCATCGGGTTGCAGGAAAAACCCCTGCAGTCGTA